>JAGCQO010000217.1 GCA_017965125.1 Paludibacteraceae bacterium | reverse complement strand
CTGCGCCGTGTCTTTGGCGACCGATTAGGCGTTTACCACAGCAAGTTCCCGGACTCCGAGAGAGTCGAGATTTGGAACAAGCAGCTTTCCGCGTCGCCCTACCAGGTGATACTCGGCGCTCGCTCGTCGATATTCCTGCCGTTCCAGAACCTCGGGCTTGTAATCGTGGACGAGGAGCATGAAGGCTCATACAAGCAGATGGACCCTTCGCCACGCTACAACGCACGCAACGCCGCCATCGTTTTAGCCATAATGCACAAGTGCAAGACACTGCTCGGCAGCGCGACGCCTTCGTTGGAGTCGTATAACAACGCCAAGATAGGAAGGTTCGGACTGGTGTCTATGACCAAGCGATATTCCGACGTGCCGCTGCCTGCCATCGAGGTTGTGGACATGAAGGACGAGCGCCACAGGAAGAAGAACAGCGGCATATTCTCGTCGGTGCTTCTCTCCGGGATTCGTAAGGCGCTTGCGGAAAGAACTCAGGTCATCTTGTTTCAGAACCGTCGTGGTTATTCGCCGTTCCTGCAATGCCCCGACTGCGGCTATATACCCAAGTGCACCAACTGCGACGTCTCGCTCACTGTGCACATGGCTTTCCGTGCGCTCACATGCCACTACTGCGGCTACACGGAGAACTTGCCTTCGACTTGCCCTAAGTGCGGAAGCAGCAAAATCAACAACATGGGGTTCGGCACGGAGAGAATCGAGGACGAGCTGTCGCAGATATTCCCCGAGGCTAAAATCGCGCGAATGGATTTAGACACGACACGCACACGCAACGCCTACGTGAAAATCATCAGCTCTTTCGAGACTGGCGCTGTGGATATACTGATAGGAACGCAGATGGTGTCGAAGGGGCTCGACTTCAAGAATGTGTCGCTGGTGGGTGTGCTGAATGCCGACAATCTGCTGAATTACCCCGACTTCCGCGCCAACGAGAAGGCTTTCCAGATGCTGACCCAAGTCAGCGGACGTGCCGGACGCGCCGGGAAGCAGGGCAGGGTGATACTGCAGACTTCGACAGCCGACAGCGAGGTGATTCGCCAGGTCATAAACAATGATTATCCGTCGATGTTCTCGACCCA
Source organism: Paludibacteraceae bacterium (assembly GCA_017965125.1). GTDB lineage: Bacteria > Bacteroidota > Bacteroidia > Bacteroidales > Paludibacteraceae > UBA4363. The sequence continues at coordinate 3,476 of JAGCQO010000217.1, read as the reverse complement.
GATGACCGAGCGCAAGATGTTCAAGTATCCGCCTTTCTTCCGCCTAATTTACGTGGAGCTTCGCCACCGCGACCAGGGCGTGACCAATGCGGCTGCCGACTTCATGGCTACGGCTATGCGCAAGGTTTTCGGATGGCGTGTGCTTGGTCCCGACAATCCTCCTGTGCCACGCATCCAGAACAAGTACATCAGGCGCATTGTGCTGAAGATTGAGGCCACGTCGTCCAACGTCCAGGCCAAGGCGCTCCTGCGTTCGGCGTCGGAGCAGATGCTTGCCATCGACCGTTTCAAGTCGGTGATTGTGAGCCTTGATGTTGACCCGGTTTAGTCTTTCGCCTTCAGTGTCTCCAGCTCCTTTTTCCTTTCGCTGCTCACTCTGAAGCTCTCTTTGGCTTTCTGTATTGATTTGTTTCTCGTCCAGAGGTCCATCTGTCCGCTTGTCAGAACCGTTTTCGCGTCGTCATACTGGAAGATTATGGCGTAGCTCATGAACCAGGCGATTGCCATTTTTATGTAGTATTCGTCGCTTTTCATTGACGCGATTCTCTGCATCAGGTCCTTGTCGTAGGCGTCGTCTTTAAGGTAGAGCCTCATGGCGGTCACGATGCCGAACCTTATGGTGTAGGTCTCTGTGCTTGCTATCCATCTCTCGACGAAAGGCTTCGTTTTATCTTTGTTCTTGAGGAAAATCTTCGGGTTGTACGTGTCGCAGATGCTCCAGTTGGTTATTAGCGGCAGGAACTTCTCCGTCGCTTCCATCATGGCGCCGAAGTCTTTGCCGTAAAGGTGTTCGATGAGCATTCCGTGCGTCATCACTTCCTCGACGGTCTTGTGCTTCCTGCTGATGAAGGCCTTCGCCTCGGCTGGGTCTTCTTTGGCTATTTCCTTGCTCAGACTCCTCAGCTGCGGCATCCTCACTCCGGTGATGGTGTATGTCTTTTCGGTCGGAATCAGTGCTTTGGCGAATTCCGCATATTTCTTGTCGGCTAATTCCTTGAGTCTGTCTTCGGTTTTTCCCATCTTCTGTGTGTTTTCTTTTCCGTGAGGTATTCGGCTAAGTATTCCTGTTCGCTTTGTCCGGGAGTGGGGCATATCTCTGCGCTTACTCCTATCGCGTCTAAGTCCATCATTGTGGAGTAGCCCGACCGGCAGATTACTTTTTTGGCTCCGAGTAGCTGTGCTTTGAGCGTCGCCGGGTCCATGTGCGGCACGAGTGTCAAGTTGCCGTCCTTTTCTGTCGCGTCTTTCTGCGGCGTGCCTCTTATTATGAGTGTCTTTTCGCCGTTTGCTTTCTGCGCTTCAGCCACTTCCTTCTCGAATATGCTGCGTTGAGGCTCCGGTCCTGAGATTATGGCTACGGTGTCGGCTTGCTCGTCGGGGTTTATGTCGCTCGGGTTTATGTCGCTCGGGTTTATGTCGGCGAGTCTTGACAGCGTGCCTATGAACTTGCAGTTGGCAGGCAGGTTCGGCTGGTGCGACAGTTCTCCGCTTATGCCGTCTTGCTCTCTGTCCGGAATCCAGCACTCGTCATATCTTTTGATTATGCGGCCGTGCATCCATCTGATTATCGGCTCGGACCATTTGAAACCTCTCGGGGCTTTTATCGCCACTTGGTGTGTTATGTAAACGCTCTTGGCTTTCTTGCACCATGCGCCGAATCTGTTGTCGGAAATCACGGTGTCAATGCCTCTCTCGCCGACAATTCTTTTTACCTCCTTGTGCTCTTCGATTATTTCGCCTATCCACTTTGGCAGGCGTTTGATTATCGCCCAAGTCTGGCTTTTGCCTTTGCTGTATTTCGCCGAGATGCCCTTCAGCTCTATGAACCTCTCGATGTCCGTTCCGTTCAGCTCTTTTATGAGCAAGACGAGCGCTGCGCCTTCCGCCCCGACGTACACTTTCTTTCCTTCGCCTGCAAGTCTCTTTATTATGGGGATGCAGCGCGAGGCGTGTCCCAGTCCCCAGTTCAGCGGACAGACTAAGACTTTTTCTCCTTTTATGTCGGGGATCTGGTTTGTCATACTCCAGTCACAGCGAAAGCCAGTTTATATGACCTGATTTTCTTGCCTCTCGCCGAAAGCATTTCGACCATCATGACGTACATGCCGGAGTCAACGGTCTTGCCGCTGTCGTCGGTGCCGTCCCATTCAATTGTGCCTTCGCTCGAGAGCATGATGTTGTTATACAGCGTTCTGACGGGTTTGCCCTTCATGTTGTACACGGTTATGTTTGCGCTGTAGTCGTCGTGGCCGGTGTTGTAGTTCACGAGCAGCACGTCGGTCAGTCCGTCGTTGTTCGGGCTCAGGTGGTCATTCTCCAGCCAGAAGCCTTTCTTCACAGCCTCAGGCGCGTCGCTTTCGGCGTTGCTGTTCTTGTAGCCCGGCGTTCCGTAGTTGTTTATTCCGGAAGCCACCTTCCAGTTGTCGGGGTCGAGCGACGGCTTTTTCGTGGAAACCCTCTCCAGCGCCACGTTCTTTCTGTTCTTTATCATGTCTCCGTACATCGACTTGCTGTAGCAGAATTCGTCGTGCACGGTCTTGTCGTCGGAGCCTATGACGATGCACGCGCCTTCGTTGTTGAGCGACGGCAGGTCCATCTTTACGAAGTGGCTTCCGCTTTTGCTCATGTAGTACGTGCTGTCGAGTTCCGGCGCCTCACTGACGCAGACCACGCCTTTCGGCTCCACGTACCTCACCTTCGGACGGTCGAAGTCGTGCTGCATCTTGTACGGGAAGTAGTATTTTGTGCCAAGGCTGCCGTCCTTCTTCCTCACGGCTATCCACGTCTGCCACAGCGAGATTTCCCGTTCCGTGGTGTTTATCAGTTCGATGTATTCCTCGGTCTCGTCCTTCGTCGCGTCGGCCATCACTTCGTTTATCTTCAGCGTTGACTCGGCCTCGTAGGCGTCCTCGGTTGTTATCGAGTCCTGGTTTACAGGTATCTCGTCGGGCTCGTCCTGTATCGTGTCTTTCTCGAAAATCCTTATGTTGTCCGCTCCCACAGCGTTGTATTTCGATTGCGTGTATCCGAGTCCTATGCCGGCGTAGTTGCTTGTGGTGTATGTGCTGTCGAACGCCGTGCCTTCGGTCTTGAAGTCGCTTTCGCCCGTCTTCTTGCTTTCCAATTTCCAGTTGCCGACACTGTCTCTCGTCACTTTTATGAACACCTTCACGCTCGTCGAGTTCACTCTCTTGTCCTCGCTCTTGATGAGTGTTTTCAGCGTTGTGTTATCGCCCTTTAGGCTTTCTCCTCCGTTGCTGAAAAGGCAGATGTTTTTCGCCGCGCCGCCCACTTTCACGAAGTAGCCCTTTGGCGCGTTCATGTCGTCGTTCTCGGAGCTGAGCACGAAGATGGTGTAGTTTGAGACCGTCGGCGTTGTGCCTATGTAGAAATAGCCCATCCATGTGCCGCCGTTTTTCAGAACGTCGCTTTTGGTGCATATCCAGCTGTATCCGTTGGCGTTTGGCGTGGCCACG
>JAGCQO010000033.1 GCA_017965125.1 Paludibacteraceae bacterium | reverse complement strand
GCTTATCATCGACTGGAATCTTGCCACCATGTCAGGATAAGGGTGAGCACCCACAGCGGAACCGATTATGTAGAACGTGTCTTCCGGATGATTACACCAGTCTCTGAACGCCTCGTTTGTCGCGTCCTTCAACGTCTTGTTGCCAGAAGTCACCGGCACGACTGTCGCGCCCAGCATCTTCATCTTCTGCACATTGAGGAACTGTCTTTCCACGTCGGTCTCGCCCATATACACAACGCACTGCATATTCATAAGCGCGGCTGCCGTAGCTGTAGCCACACCGTGCTGTCCGGCTCCTGTCTCGGCGAGAATTCTGGTCTTGCCCATTCTCTTCGCCAAAAGTATCTGACCTATAGCGTTGTTTATCTTGTGCGCTCCTGTGTGGTTCAGGTCCTCTCTCTTGAGGTAAATCTTCGCGCCTATCTCCTCCGAAAGCCTTTTGGCATGGTACAGAGGCGAAGGTCTTCCGACGTAGTCCCTGAGCAGCTGGTCAAATTCCTCTTTGAAATCCTCGCTGTTTATAATATTCAGATAACATGCTGAGAGCTCTTCGAAATTCTTGTGCAGAATCTCTGGAACATACGAGCCTCCAAACCTTCCGTAATAACCGTTTGAGTCTAATTCTACTTTCATTTTTATATCGTTTTTAATTTCTATTCTTCATCAAAAAAAGGCTTACCGTGAGTTCGGTAAGCCTTTTTTATTTTTCTATCTTGATATGATAAAACAACCGTTACTCACAATATCGATAATTGTGAGCGCCACCACGCGTTATTTGTCATATATAATTTCATATCTCGTTTTATTGCAATGCAAATATGAGAACATAATTTCATAATACAAAACAAAATGTCGTTTTTTTACTCTTCTGGTTTCCATTTTTCCACCACTGACGAGAAAACACGACTTATTTCATATTCCGCCTTATCCTTCTTTTTGCCTTTCTTGCTCCAATTCACACGATTTTCAAGCGCTGCGCCAGGACCGTTGTTTTCTATCTCCATGAATCGAGCCGTCTTCTCGTTTTCCGGATTTCTCCAGTTGTCCCATCCTTCTGGTCTTATGTGCTTATCCATGAAGCACTCGATGAAAACCGACTGGCCAAACGGTCTCCACGGACGGCCGAGAAACACCTTGTCGATGCTCTCCGCAGCTATGATTCTGCACTTGTGGAATACGAAGCCGTACTTGCAATACTCCGGAGTCGAAGGCGCGGTTATGTATGAATTCTTTTTGCATCTTATCAAGCACGCCTCGAAATACGCTGTCGAAGGGCCAAAGATGAAATCCGTCGTTCCTTCTATCTCGCAGTTTTTAAAATACTGTCTGCAATTCTCCTTGCCGGCGTATATCGTGTCCTGATTGCCCAAAAGGCGGCAGTCAATGAACTCAACCTTATCCGCCTCCACATGGAGAGCCACCGCCTGTCCGAGCTGCGGCGCGTCGTTTATTATGGTTATGTTCTTCGCCTTGAATCCGTTTCCCCTCACGAGCAAAGTGTAAGTCTTGAACGTGCCCATAGGCTTGTCTGTGCCTGGCAACGGCATCTTAGCATGGTCGCCCCATGATATTATTGTGCTGTCCTTGCTTTCTCCCACGATTGTCACATTGATGCAACTTGTCGGTATCACGACCTTCTCTCTGTAAACGCCATTCTTCACGAAGATGGTCTTCCTCTCCTGCATCTCAGCCCTCACCGAGTTCACTGCCTCCTGTATCGTCGTGAAGTCGCCAGAGCCGTCCTGTGCCACCACCACATCATACTTCACCGCGTATGACGACATTAACGAAAAACACGCGATTACCGCAAATAAGATTCTTTTCATAGTTTGGTATGTAAATTGTTTATGCAAATATAACACGCAATCGGAGAGAAAAAACGATTGCAATATTTGATTTCATTAAAAAATCCGTAAATTTGAACATTCATACATTATTTACTGCGTATGAGAAAATTAATACTACTTTTTCTGATAATCTTACCTCTCAATGTTTTCGCAGAAGGCTCTTTCCTGGATTCCTTCAACGAAATCTATAGTGAAGAGGCTGAGATGGAATTGGAGCAAATCGAAGAGCCAACCATAACATTCCTGAACAGCAAACTCACGATAGAAAACGCGAGAATAAACAGCATTGTTGAAATATACAGTCTTGTAGGTAACAGATTATTCCACGCCGTGATGGAAGAGACAAGTCAATATTTCATCGTTGACCTTCCTAAAGGATATTACTTCGTGAAAGTAGGTAATACGACACGAAAAATATCAGTCAAGTAAACCCATTAATTTTATAAAGCAAAGTCTCCAGCACAACAACTGGAGACTTTTTTTGTTTTGCCATCTCGGTCACTACAATTCTGTCCCACAGGCGCACAGTAGAGTCGTGGCGCGCCACGACTCTACTGTGCGCCTGTGGGACAGAATTGTAGTGACCGAGAT
>JAGCQO010000032.1 GCA_017965125.1 Paludibacteraceae bacterium | reverse complement strand
TTTGTGTGATTTCTTGCGGAGCAACTTGTCCGCTTCGGCCCCATCCGGTCATTGAGCGAAGCCGAAATGCGGATGGGGGGCGTTGTGTCGGTGCTTCGGCTCCGCTTGGTTGGTGCACTTCGGTGCTTCGGCTCCGCTCAGCAACCGAGAGCTCAGTGACCAAATGTATTTGAACCACAGTGACCGAAAGCCGCAGATGATTTTGTTCCGTTTTAGGAAACAAAACTCTATATTTGCGGATGCAATAACCAAATTAAAACACATAAACCATGAAGAAATTATTATTCCCATTGTTCGCAGTCGTGGCGTTGACGTTTGCGGCTTGTTCGAGCGACAAGGATGACAAGGATGGAAACGGCGAAGGACCAGTAGGCACACATTATTACACAATCGCGACAGAGGACATGTCTTGGGGCAAGGCTGACATGAGCTATGTGGCTGACTTCTTTCCTGACGACGTGAGAATATTCACTATCGAGGGCACAAAGTCTGGCGCGGACCAGAAGGCGCTCGAGCGTTATAACGAGATACTCTCGCAGATTAACGACGAGCAGGTTTGCAACGCTTTCCCTTCTGTTTATGACGAGAGCATGCAGGAGTATTTGTATTTTGCGGTGCATCTGACTCGCACAGAGGGCCGTCCGGACACTTTGGCTTCAAAGCGTTGGGCACTGAACGGAGTAGAGGTGAATTAATTGAATTCATATTCATAAGGCAACAAGGCAGCGGAGAACATTCTTCGCTGCCTTGTTTTTTTGCCTTGTCTTATTTATTTGTCGAGCGACTTTCTGAACTCCCTCGGCGACTTGTTGTATCTGAGCTTGAAGGCTTTGCTCATGGACTGGATGTCCTTGTAGCCCGACGCGAGCGCCACCTCGGTTATGGTCATTTCGGTCGTGGTGAGCAGGCGCACGCACTTCAGCAGCTTCTTCTCCGACACCCATGCCGAGAACGACATGTTCAGGTCCTTGTAGAGGTAGGTGCTGAAGCTCTCGTTCGACACTTTCAGCGCATTGGCTATGTCGCTGATGTTGGCTTTCGGACGGAAAATCGGATTGTTCTTCTCTCTGAGGAGCAGTGCCTCGAGGTTCTCCTGTATAACCTCCGACGGCTGCTTCTCGTAGGACTTCTGCAGGCAGATTTTGCGGAATCGGTCGTAAACGTAGTATGTGCGGAAGAGCATGACGCCGAACAGCACGTTCGAGATGTTGTGCAGCCAGAGGCTCTCGGCGAAGTACGCCGCCATCGACAGCAGCATGATGCCGGTGTAGGTGAAGATGTTCACAGCCTCGTCGGCGCGGCGTCGTCTGACTTCCACCGACACCTCTTTTTTCTTCTTGAAGCATCTTATGTAGCTGCGTATGAGCATGTAAATCATGAACACGTAGCACGAGATGATGATGATGGTCAGTATCTCCCTCACGACGAAGAATCCGCCTATGATATTGTCGCTGTAGGCGAGCTCGTTGTAGCTGCACATCGGTTTATAGAAGCCGAGCACCTGGGTGAAGATGTTGCAGGTGATGTAGATCACGGCGTATTGCAGCAGCAGGAACCAGATGTAGGGGTTCTTGTAGTAGTCGGCGCCGAAGTGTGCGATGGAGAGCAGCGTGAATGTGACGAAGGTGATGTACTCCCAGCACATGGGGTTGGTGGAGAGTATCTCGACATTTCCGTTGTGTATGATGTGGACATTGGCGGCCGTCGTCAGCGCGAGCAGCGCGTAGAAAGCCATGAACGAGTGGCGTCGGAACTGGAACCGCTTGTTCTTCAGTTTTCTGCTGGCGAATGTCATGTAGAAGAAGATGCACAGGAGCATCAGCAGCAGCACCGAGCTTATGGCGTAAAAAATCAAAATGTCCATAATTCAGTTAGTTAGTGTGGTTTTATGTTGCGAAATTACCCATTTTGTCCGCAAAAGGACAATTTTCACACGGTTTTTATTTGTTCGAGCAAGGGTAAAATTAAAAAAATCCTGGCAACCGTGTGGGTGTCAGGATTTTGTTTTCTGTTCTCGCTGTCGTTTTAGTCCACAGGCAGCTCGCGTTTGATGCTCTCTTCAAGCGACATGAACGTGTCGGTCGATTTCACGCCTGGGATCTCTTGAATCTGGCGGTTGAGCAGGTCCATGAGGTGTTTGTCGTCCTTCGCGTAGAGTTTCACGAGCAGGTTGTATGGTCCGAGTGTGAAGTGGCACTCGATGATTTCAGGTATGAGCTCCAGCTTAGGCACGACCACTTTGTAGAGCGAGCCCGAGTCCAGCGTTATACCAATGTATGTGCAGATGTTGTATCCCAAGGTCTTAGGATTCACATCATATCCCGAGCCAGTAATCACTCCGGCGTCAATCAGACGTTGCACTCTCTGGTGGATTGCAGCTCTTGAAACTCCGCACTCCTCGGCTACGTCCTTGAATGGGATTCGCGCGTTGTGTGTGATGATGTTCAGGATTTTACGGTCAAGTTCGTCGATTTTCTCCATGTTAACAAAGTGTTTAAGATTTAGGGTTTAAAATACGAAGACGCGCTTCGTTTGTGTCATATTTATACAAAAATAGCGAAGAAACTGCGACGAGTCAAAGAAAAACGGCGGTTTTTTGTTAAAATCGTCGTCTTTTCCTATCAAAAGAATAGTTTTTGGGGTTTATGACATGCAAAAATGACATCAAGAACAGTGATTGCCTTGCTAAATAGTAGAAACACGTAATCGCTTAGGTGAAACACGTAAAGTTTTTGCGTTTTTACGTCTCAATATAAAATATGAGATACTTTTGCCGTCGAATAATCAAAACCTAATATAAATCATTATGGCAAAATTAGATGTAGAGGTAAATGATTTCATGACCAAAATCATTGCCAAGAACCCTGGCGAAGGCGAGTTCCACCAGGCAGTAAAGGAGGTTGCTGAGTCTCTTATGGGATTCATCGACGAGAATCCTAAATACAAGACTGCTAAGATCCTCGAGAGAATGGCAGAACCAGAGCGCGTTATCATTTTCCGTGTGCCTTGGTTGGATGACAAGGGAGAGATCCAGATCAACCGTGGTTTCCGTGTTCAGATGAACAGCGCAATCGGCCCTTACAAAGGTGGTCTTCGTTTCCACCCAACAGTTAACTTGGGTATCCTTAAGTTCCTTGCATTCGAGCAGGTTCTTAAGAACAGCTTGACTACACTGCCTATGGGTGGTGGCAAGGGAGGTTCTGACTTCGACCCTAAGGGTAAGAGCGACGCTGAGGTTATGCGTTTCTGCCAGAGCTTCATGACTGAGCTTCAGAGACACATCGGCGCTGACACTGACGTTCCTGCTGGTGACATAGGTGTAGGCGGTCGTGAGATCGGTTTCCTTTTCGGACAGTACAAGAGACTCCGCAACGAGTTCACTGGTGTTCTCACTGGTAAGGGACTTGAGTGGGGTGGTAGCTTGATCCGTCCAGAGGCTACTGGTTACGGTCTTGTTTACTTCGCTAACGAGATGCTTAAGGCAGCTGGCAAGGACTTCAACGGCAAGACAGTTGTTATCTCTGGTTCAGGTAACGTTGCACAGTACGCTGTACAGAAGGCTACTACACTTGGAGCAAAGGTTGTTACAATGTCTGACTCAAACGGTTACATCTACGATCCAGATGGTATCAACGAGGAGAAGCTCGCTTACATGATGGAGATCAAGAACGTACGCCGTGGCCGTGTTAAGGAGTATGTTGAGAAATACAAGAGCGCTCAGTACTTCGACGGACAGAAGCCTTGGGGTGTTAAGTGCGACATCGCTCTCCCATGTGCAACTCAGAACGAGATTCAGGAAGAGGATGCTAAGACACTCGTAGCTAACGGCTGCTGGTTGATCGCTGAGGGTGCTAACATGCCTTCTACTAACGAGGCTATCGCAGTTTACCAGAACGCTAAGATCCTTTACGCTCCTGGTAAGGCATCTAACGCTGGTGGTGTTGCAACTTCAGGTCTTGAGATGACTCAGAACTCTGAGCGTCTTCCATGGACTCGCGAGGAGGTTGACGCAAGACTTCACCAGATCATGATCAACATCCACGCTACTTGCGTTAAGTATGGTAAGGAAGCTGACGGACATATCAACTATGTCAAGGGTGCTAACCTCGGTGGCTTCATCAAGGTAGCTGACGCTATGCTTGCTCAGGGACTTGTATAATTAAGTCTTCAATAAAACCATAATATAATGAACCGCCCCGTTGCTCAGTGCAGCGGGGCGGTTTTCTTTTTGTCTGTTTTTATGCGGGGACGGCGAGAGGGCAGGAGCTTTTGCCCTGCCCCTTCGTGGTTATTCGTTCTTCAGGAACTTCATTTCTACGCGGCGGTTCTTGGCGCGGCCTTCGTCGGTAGAGTTGCTTTCGATAGGTCTCTCGCTTCCGTAGCCGTGTGTCACGAGTCGGTCGGCTGGGCAGCCTTCCTTCACGAGGAATTCCTTCACGGCGTTGGCTCTGTTCTGCGAGAGCGTCTTGTTGTAGTTCTTGCTTCCGATGCTGTCGGTGTGGCCCGAGATTTCGACTTTCTCGGTGTTCGTCATTATGATTTTAGCCACACGCTCGAGCTCTGGTCTTGACTCTGGCAGAAGGTCGTACTTGCCGAAGTCGAAGAAGATGTTGTTGAGCACGACGGCCTTTCCGCCCTTCAGCATGTCCTCGATGGAAGTGACGGTGATGTTCTCCTCCACCTTCTTGGCGTCGGTGATTTCCCTGAGGTCGAGGCTGTTGGCCGTTGGGTAAATATCCTCGCTCTGCACGAAGTATCCGTATCTCTTTCCGAGCGGCAGCACGATGTAGAAGCTTCCGTCCACAGGGTCGCTCTTGGCTGTTCCTATCACCTTGCCGGTCTCTATGTCCTCCCACTTGATGGTGGCGGCTCTCGGCTTGCCGTTTTTGTCCTTTATCTTTCCGGCTATCGTCGCCACGTTGTTAGGACGGTACTTCACCGGCAGCTCTATGGAGTAGATGTCGGCGTGGTTGTTTTGCGTGAACTTCGAGAAGTACGCGAGCTTTCCGTCGGTCGATACCTTGTAGTCCTTGTCGGACTTCGCTGTGTTTATCTCCTTGCCTATGTTGACTGGCTCGCTCCACTTCGTCCAGCTTGAGTCGGTCAGTCGCTTGCTCATGTATATGTCCTCGTCGCCTAATCCTCCGTGTCCCGACGACGCGAAGTAGAGCGTCCTCATGTCGGGGTGCAGGAACGGCGAGCGTTCGCAGTACTTTGTGTTTATGGTCGAGCCTAAGTTGACAGGCTTGCCCCATTCGCCGTTCTCGTCCTTTATGGAGACGTAGATGTCGGTGTTGTAAAGTCCGTCGGGGTCGGTGTCGTCATAGACCGCTCCTGTGTGGTAGTTGTCCTTGTATTTCGATGCGAACATGATGACGTTGCCGTCGCTCGACAGCGACACGTCGGCTTGCCATATTCCCTGGTTGATGACCGATGTGAGCTTCTCGGTCCTCCAGCCTTTGTCGGTCTTGAAGGCGGCCATCAGCTTGCCGTTCTTGAAGAAGATGAGCGATGTTCCGTCGGTGCTTATCGCCTCCACAGCCTCGTTGCTCGACAGGCTGGACAGCTCCTCCACCTTTATGCCCTTGTTCCACATGCTGACGCCCTTCGTGCTGTAGAAGATGTCCTCGGCTGGCTTCCCGGTTCTGGCGCGGCCTTTGTCTCTTCGGCAGAAGTAGATGAAGTTGCCGTCGGCCGAAATCACAGGCGCGTATTCGTCGTCGTTCGTGTTAATGCCGCTCACTGGCACAGGGACAATCTTTGTGTTCTCCTTGGCCTCGAGCACGGCGAGCAGCGCGGCTATTTTCTTTGGGTGCTTGTCGAAAAGCGGGAGGTAGCTTCTTGTTATCGCTGCCGCCTCAGCCCAGTTCTTGCTTTCGACCTTACCTCTTATTATATATTGAACCAGGGAGAAAGCCTTGTCGTTAGGCGCGGCGTTTTTTATGAACTCGTTGAAGTCCTTGTCCTTCAGCTTGAGCCACTGCTTGGCGAGCTTCAGGTCTTTGGCTTTCATCTTAGCCACGCTCGGCATCCTGTACTTCTTGTAGAAATCGTTGATGGTCTCCACTGTTCCGTCGGCTGTGTAAACGTCGTGGAAGAGCGTGTCCACTTGGCTTTCGATGGCTGTGCCTCGGCTGGCGTTGAAGAGTTCTGTTGTTTTGTCTATGTCCCATGACTTCGAGCATTCGTCGTAGAGTTTCTGGAGCTCGTAGTCGGAGAGCGCGTTGTTTTCTTGCGCCGTGGCGACGAGCGTCGTGGCAGCAAGCGCAATACATGCGATAGCGTTTCTTTTCTTAATCATATTGTGTTTTTGAAAACTTAAGGTTTAACAAATATAAAGAAAGATGTCAAGAATGAGCAGATTCTCGCCTCTTTTAAGATTTGCGTGTGGGCGTTTTGTGTTTATGTCTTACCAGTCGAACGTGAGCTGTTGTTGCGATTGCGCGCTGTCGGGTATGAGCGGACTGGCGACAGTCAGGCCCAGCAGGCGCACCGAGCGGCCGGAGATGTCCACGCCCTCCAGCAGTGTGTTGGCTGTGCGCAGTATCTCGTCCATCGACTCGATAGGCGCATTGCCGGTGAAGCTGTGTGTCGTTTGCCGGAAGTCGCTGTACTTCACCTTCAGCACGAGCGAGCGCCCCTTGAAGTTGTTCTTCTCCAGCCTGCGGACCAGTTCCGAGGCTAAAGGCGTGAGCGCCACCGACATGTCTTCGTACGTCGTCAAATCCTCGGCGAAAGTGCGTTCGCAGCCCACCGATTTGCGCACCCATTCGGTCACGACGGGGCGATGGTCTATACCTCGCGCGAAGTCGTAAAACACCCTGCCCATCTTGCCGAACACGCGTGTGAGTGTCGTGAGCGGCACGTCGCGCAGCTCCTTGCCTGTGAAGACCCCCAAGGTGTGCATCCGCTTCGCCGTCTTTTCTCCCACGCCCCACAGCTGCTCCACCTTCAGCCCGTCGATGAAGTCCAAAGCCCGGTCGGGATGCACGGTGCATAGTCCGTTGGGCTTGCGGTAGTCGCTGGCTATCTTTGCCAAGAATTTGCAATAGCTTACGCCTGCCGATGCGGTGAGCCCCGTCTCCTCGAGTATGCGCTGCTTTATCTCGCGTGCGATGTCCACCGCCAGCGTCATGCCCTTCTTGTTGGCGGTCACGTCCAGATACGCCTCGTCCAAGCTCAACGGCTCGATTATGTCTGTGTATTCGTGGAAGATGCTGTGCACTTGTCGCGATATTTCCTTGTATCGCTCGTATCGTCCTTCGACGACTATCAGGTCGGGGCACAGGCGGTGCGCCGTAGCTACAGGCAGGGCGGAGTGTATGCCGTATTTGCGTGCTATGTAGTTGGCAGTAGCCACCACGCCGCGCGGTCCGTCGTACCCCACCACGACCGGATGGCCTTTGAGCGCAGGATTGTCGTGCTCTTCCACCGATACGAAGAACGCGTCCATGTCTATGTGAATAATCTTGCGGTACGCCATCGTCTTGTGGTGCGGTTTTACTCTTACATCCTCATCTGCTCAAGGAAGAATCCCAGCAGCTTAGGCTCGAACAGCAGCGGGAACACGATTCCGTAAACGGCGCCGGCGAAGTGGGCGAGGTGTCCGATGTTACTGCCGCCACGCTTTGCCATATATGCGCTGTAAGCCAGATATATAGCGCCGAACACGTATCCTGGAACCGGTATTGGTATGAACATTATCATTATGCCGATTTTCGGATTTATCAGTATCGAGGCGAAAAGCACGGCCGAGATTGCTCCGGACGCTCCGGCGGCGTGATAGAACGGGTCGTTCTTGTGCTTCATGAGGTCTGGAACCGAAGACGCGCCCAAGGCTGTGATGTAGAAAACAAGGTAAAGCACGGTTCCTATGCCGTTGCCGTATATCGCATTGAATGCGCCTTCCACGAGATAGCCGAAGAAATAGAGCGTGAGCATATTGAACAGCAGATGACCCCAGTCCACATGCAGCAGTCCGCTGCTGAACAGCCTGTGCCACTGCTTCTTGTCTATCACATAATATGGGCAAAAGTCGAGTTTGCCGAACCACTCTCCGTGTCTCAGTTTCTCGGGCAGAACGCTGCTGCGGTCGCCAAATGCGGCGATGGACACATACACTGTCGCTATTATTATGATCGTCGTTATCATGCCTCAAAAATATGTATTTTTCCAGAAAGATGAGTAATGTCACGCTTTAAGGAATCCCACTTCTCGGCGATTAATTTTCAAATGACTATATTTGTATTCATCAGACAAGAATTCTTATGAAAAAACTCTTTCTTC
>JAGCQO010000216.1 GCA_017965125.1 Paludibacteraceae bacterium | reverse complement strand
TCGGGTCTTTGTAGTTTATGCCGGCTCCGGTCAGGTCGCGTTCCTGCTCCTCCTCGTACTGACGGCGCAGCGTTGTCGCGTAGTTCACCGACGAAGGCAGGTAGTAGATGTTGATGTCCTTTATGATTTTGAACATTGGCTTGTTCAGCGCCTTGACCTTCTTGAATGGCTCCCATGGCTTAGGCTGGATGTTGTACTGGTACGTGAATGTTCCCTTGTGGTCCTTGGTCACGCTGCGCAGCACGTCTGGGTTATGCTCGTCCGCCTCGGTGTAAGCATAGCTCAGCGAGAAGTTGGCTGGGTCATAAGGCATTGGGAACTTCTTGCTCTTTATGTCCACCTTCAGGTTGGTGATGTTGAAGCTCTTGGTTGTGTAAACCGTCTTCGCGAGGTCCTCGAGCGAGTCTCTCTCGTGGCCAGTCTCCAGTGTCTCGAGGCTCTCCTTCAGCAGGAGGTCGGTATTCGTAGGGTCGTACTTCGGCTTGGAAACCTCTCGTCCGTAAGCGTAGTAGAGAGGGATGCTCACCTTGGCCTTCTCCGGGAAGAACTTGCCGAGCTGTGCGTTCGTCGAGACATTGAACTGCGTGTAGTCGTCCATTCGACGGTCCTGCACATTGTCCTCGATGCCGCCGAAGCCTGCCGTCTCCACTCGTCCAGCCACATTCACGCTGGCGAAGTCCGAAAGGTTCAGCGTCGCATTACCCATAGCCGCCCAACCGCCGTCCTCGTTGAATCCGGTCATCCTCAGCTCATTAACCCAGATTTCACCAGACTTCACGTCGCTTGACTTGTTGCGGATACCGATCATGATGTTCTGCACATCGCCGAGCGTCGGATTACCCTTTATGGTTATCTTGTTGTGGTTGTTGTTTGGGTCATACTCCGAATATTCCTCGCCGAAAGTCACGCCAGCAACGCCGTTTCTCTTAGCCTTGTTTCTGTTCTTCTTGAGGTCGGTGAGGATGGAGAATGGGAAGTTTATGTTGTTGCTTTCCGGCCATACGATTGACCTGTCCGCCGAGTTCTCGTCCTGGCTGTACATGCCGTGAGGAGTGAGGGCGAGCGGCACCTCGTACTCGTAGTAGTTCTCGTTCAAGTCGCTACCCAGACGCACGAAGCAAGCGAGGTCCGAGTTACTGAGGTTGGTCACATCGTCGATGTACTTCTCGGCATGGACAAACATCTGCAAGCGCTTGTATTGACGCATGTCGAACCTCGTTTTCTTGTAAACACCACGGGCGTCGTTTGGCGAGAGGTCGGTGATGCGCATCTGCAGCGACTGCTCGTTCTCCTGACGAACCTGTGTCTGGCTTGGGTCGCGCTCACGCTCCACTCCAGGAGGCAGGATGTAGTTCACCGGAGTCTTGTTGGCGTTCTCCTCGACATTCACCACCGACATGTCCAGAGTTGTGGACGTCGTCGTTGGCGGCAATGCTGGGTCATAAAGCTCTTTCTTGTACTTGCGCCAGTCGCCTCTCACGAGCTCCAATGTTCCGAATCTAAGGTTCACTGTATCCTCGAAGTTGGTGAGGAACATACGCATGAATCTTATTGACTTGAAGTTGTTTATCGTTCCGAAGCTCTGGTCGTAGTCCTTCACCGGAATCTTGAACTGATACCATGTCACCTGCTCGGTCTTGCCGTTCTTCAGGTTCACATTCACAGAGAGCTTGTCGGAAATGTAGTTCTTGCCGACCTGCATGTCCTCAGGACGCAACGAGACTTTGTACTCAAAGTACTTTTCGTACTCGTTCATGTTGTTGTCCTGGTTTATGTCCTCGACGTTCGGGATGTTCGTAGCCGAGTTGGTGTACGACTCCGAAGAAGTTGACACAGGCGAGTTGCCTTCCATTCCGTTGTACCTCTTGTATCGGTTGAGGATTGTGGTCTGGGCGTCGTCGTAGTCGCCTCCCTGGTAGTAGTGGTAGTTATCGCCGGCAGGGTCGTTGATTGGCGAGAATGGGTCGTTCTCCATCGCGGCTAAGGCTTCAGGAGAGACCTTGGCTCTGAACTTGGTCACGTAATCCCTGTAAGTCGGGAAGTTATGCTCGTCTTCTGTCGAGAGTCCGTCGAGACCGATATCCTGGTACTTACGCGCGCTCTCGTCGTTGTCGAAGGCGTTGACTGTCGATTGCGTCTTCGGTATGCGTCCCCACACCGATGTCACCGTGTGAGTCGTATCTCCCGTAGCCGAATATCCGTTCTCGAACGCTTTCTTGCCGTCCTTCAGGATGTCCTCGGAGATTTCACCCAAATCGAAATACAAGTCACCACCCTGAGCCGTGCCCTGGCTGTAAACGAACGGATCCATCAGCCAGAACTCGATGTACTCGATGTTAGACGCCTCGAAGTCGGTCACATCCAGCTTTCTCATTATACCGCCCCAACGTGACTTCGGACTCAGCAGCGTACCGTCTGAGGCTATGTTATCGACGTCGAGGTTGTAAGGTCCTCTCTCCTTTGGATAATAAGCGAGGTTCAGCACCGTCAGCGTGTTCGACTGTCCGCTTATCGGCTCACGGTTAGGGAAAATCTCCTGCTCGGAAATCTCACGCACGAAGTGGTTCGACAGCTGGTTCGCGTCCTTGCGGATATGCGAAGGTGTGGTCGATGTGCTACGTGTGAAAAGCGGGTCTATGGTGAACCACGACAGCAACGCACGGTTCTTGCCGTAATTGATGTCGTTGATGAGCTTGCCTTCGCTGAATGTGCCTTGTGGCGTACTTGCCAAGTACCATGAGTAAGGGTAAAGGATGTTTATCGAAGTTTTTGACGCCTCGAAGTCGTCGATGTATGCGTAGCCTGCGTCGCCAATCGCTTTCTGGTGGCCCGGTATCAACTGGGCGAACTCTCCGTTAATCATGAACGACGACGGCGCCTTTGCCTCAAGGAACGGAATCTTGTCGAGCAGATTTGTTATCGCCTGGCTCTCACGTTTATAGGCGATGTTTGCGCCCCATATTGTGTTTGAGATCGGCTCGTCTCCAGCCGAAACCTTCGTCGTGAGCGGCTTCTCGCTGAGGTGCATTACCGTAGCGCCAACACTGAAGTCCTTGCTGAAAGCATACTCCAAGTGCGTTCCCAGCAACGTTTTACGCTGCATGCTGAACAACGACTGGCTCTCAAGCGAAACGTCGATGGACGTTCCCGACTCGATGATGGACTGGTTCAGGATTGTGACCGTTCCCATCGTGTAATCGACTGTGTAATCGACATTCTCAGTGAGGGTTACACCGCCAGCCGTCACGCTGACCGACCCCTTAGGCACGTTCATCGCGCCGAGGCTGATTTCCGAGTTCGAACTTCCCTTGCACTCGCCTCGCAGTGTGAACTTGTTGTGCTCAGAATACTCCTCCGCGTCGGTCTTGGTGTATTCATAAAGCTCCTGGAAAACGTATTTCTTTGCTATGGCATCGTTGCCAATCATGCTTGCGAGGTGGCTTCCGAACGGCTCCAGCACAGGGAAAATGATTCGGCCAGTCGAAGGGATTATCGTGTAGCCGTCCACATAGTCGAAGTTGCCGTCAGGACGAAGGCGGTTTCGCTTGTCCAAACGGTCCAGCCCCATCACCTGGATGAGCGGCTTGTTCTGTATGTTTCCTTCTGGTATCGAGTTGATGTAAACGCCCGAAGAGTCGCTCTGGTAAAGCACACTGAGATCAAAATCATCGGCCTGTATCTGCGACGTTCCCAACGAATACACGTTTTTCATCATCAAGTCCCAGTTAGGAAGCTCTGGTGAGAACGCCGTTCCTTTTATCAACTTGAGCACCAAAGCATTAGGCGCCTCGATACCATCAGACGAGAACTCACCCACCTGATAAACCTTTCCGCCGTAGGTATATTCGAAAGCGACCGCCAAAACCTCATCGGCATTCAGCTGGCTTCTCAACGAGATGTAACCGAGCTGCTTGTTCACGATGAACTCGTTGTCGTTCAATCGCCTTGCGCTCTCGAGCTTCTCGTAGTCCTCGCCGCCGACCACATCGGTCGATGACTCTGGGTACGAAACCTGCATCACGGAGTTGAACTTGTCTATGTCACGCAAACCGTCCAACGCCACGACATCGTCGTAGAGCGAGTTCGCCTTGTTGTACGGCAAGCCCGGCGTTCTGATTGTCCAAACGGTGTTCTTTATCTTGTCGGTCTCGCCGAGGTCGAGGAACGCCACGATGTTGCGGCTTTGGTCGAAGTTGGCGGTCTTGTTGGTTATCCAGACCTCGACTCTGTTTATCTCGATTCCGGTGGAAACGTAAGGCAGCTTGCTCATGCCCTTCTCGTAGTTGTCTCTGAAGAACTGCGAGAGGAAGAAATGGCGGTTCTCGTCATAGTCGAGCGCATCGACCTCGAAGGCGGTTTTCTGCGCACCGTTCTTCAGGCTTATGGTCTTGCTCTCGCTCTCCTGCTGGCTGACAACCGCATTGATGCTCAGTTTGCCGAACTGCAGGTCGGCACGAATACCGAACAGCGCCGAGCTTCCGCGTATGAGCGACGTATTGAGCGGCAACGACACGTTACCGGCCTCGAGTTTCTTTATGATGTCGTCCTCCTTGCCTTCGTAAGCGAGCTTGACCTTGGACTGGTCGAAATCGAACGACGCTTCTGTGTTATAATTCAGGCCGAAGTTCACACGGTCGCCGACCTTTCCGGTCACATTCAGCTGGATTTTCTCATCGAAGTCAAAAACCGGCGACGGCTTTCTCAATCTCTCCGAGAGCGCAGGGTTCTGCACTCTGTTTATCTTGAATCCGAACAGAAGCTCTGCCGAACCTTGCATCTTCAGCTGCACTCCGCCCGGTCCGAAAACCTTCTCCGCTTTGCCGAGTCCGAAATGTATATCGCTGAGCGAGAACTTCTTGTCCTTCTCCTTCTTCGTCTCCTCGCTTATGCGGTCACGCCAATAGTCGCGCATAGACTGCTTTGTGCTGTAGTCCATGTACTCGTCTTCGGTCATCGAGAACGGCGTGACAAGGTCCTCGTCGCCCACCTTCGTGCGGAAGAAATAAAGACCTGTGACCGGGTCGAACTCTATGCCAGAGCTCATTCCGCTTGGGTCCGGAACGTCAACCGGATACTTCTCGTCCATCGACTCGGTCGTAATCTCGGTCGTGTTCTTAACTCCGTAGCGTGCCTTTGACTCGTCGGAGTCGTTATCGTCATCTGAAGTTAAGGAAATGTCGGACACGGCAGGACGTGAATACACTCCCACAGCGGTTGTCAAGGCAACTATAGCCGCCAAAGCGATGATTATTTTCCTAAAGTAGTTCAAGCCCTGCCAAAGAAAAAAGATTAAATCATCTTCAAAGCCAATTTAACCAACTGACCTACAGGAATATTTGGTGATTGCTCGCTCGCCTTCTCGACAGCCTTCTTCGCCTGCTGAGCACCGAATCCCAACATGACAAGCGCCTGAACAGCCTCATCCATATCCTCGCTCGACTTGCTGACTGCGCCTACACCCAACGTGTCTGCTATCTCAAGCTTGTCGAGTTTGTCCTTTATGTCAACGATTATTCTTTCCGCAGTCTTGGCTCCGATGCCCTTGACCGACTTCAACGCCTTCACGTCACCTGCGAGGATGACGCTCTTGATTTCAGACGATGTCATTGACGACATGATGATGCGCGCCGTGTTTGCGCCGACGCCAGAGACCGACAGCAAAAGCAGGAAAAGCTTTCTGTCTGTTTTATTCTCGAAGCCGTAGAGAAGATGAGCATCCTCCCTAATCGCCTCATAGATATAGAGTTTCGTCTCCTTCACTCCGGAAAGAGCCGAATAAGTCTGCAAAGATATGTTCACGCTGTAACCGATACCGCCAAGCTCGATAACCGCTTCGGTCGGCGAGAGTTCAACGAGAGTTCCCTGTATGTAGTCTATCATTAAAAGTCCTTTTTAGTTGTAAAGAAACAAAGTTATCATTTACAAAGCTAATAGGCAAATAATTAGGCGCTACATATTCGATATTTTCACTCTTTTTACAAGATTTTGCCTTGCAGAATAGATTTTAAATAATACTATTTTATTATCCCATTTCTGCGTAGAAGCGCATCCGTTTTAGGTTTTCTGCCCATAAAGCGCTTGTAGAGCGACATTGGATGCTCGCTGCCGCCTTTTTCCAAGACCTCGCGTCTGAACTTTTCGGCCAGCTCTCTGTTGAAGATTCCGTTTTTCTTGAAAACCGAGAAAACATCGGCATCCAACACCTCAGCCCACTTGTATCCGTAGTAGCCTGCAGCATAGCCTCCGTCGAAGATGTGGCTGAACTCAACGCTCATGCAAGTGCCTTCAACCTCAGGCAGTATTATGGCCTTGCTCCACGCCTTGCGCTCAAACTCCGCCACGTCGCCCTTGAACTCCTCGGTCTGCATGTGCCAAGCCATGTCGAGATAGCCGAACGACAACTGCCTCAGACACGCGTATCCAGTGTTGAAGTTCTGCGACGCACGTATGTTGTCTATCAGCTGCTGCGGTATCTTTTCGCCTGTCTGGTAATGCACTGCGAATCCGTCGAGGAACTCCTTTTCGTAAGCCCAGTTCTCCATGAGCTGCGACGGCATTTCCACAAAGTCCCTCTTCACGTTCGTTCCACTGAGCGATGCGTACTTGCCGTTCGCCATGATGCCGTGAAGCGAGTGTCCGAACTCGTGCAGGAACGTCGTCAGCTCGTCGAATGTCAGCAAAGCCGGCTTGTCGCCCACCGAGCGTGTGAAGTTCATCACTAACGAGATGTGCGGACGGCTGTCCTCGCCGTTCTCCTTCCACTGCATCTTGTATTCGGTCATCCATGCGCCGTTGCGCTTTCCGGCTCTCGGGTGGAAGTCGGTGTAGAGCACAGCCAAATATTTTCCGTCGGCGTCATAGACCTCGAAAGCCTCTACATCCTTGTGATAAACAGGGATTTCGCTATTTTTCCTGAACGTCAGGCCATACAACGATGTCGCAAGTCCGAACACCGCCTTCTTCACCTTCTCAAGTTCAAGATAAGGCTTTACTATAGAGTCGTTTATGTCATATCTCTTCTCCTTCAGCATGCGCGAGTAGAAGCTCCAGTCCCATGCCTGCAACTGGAAGTCCGCCCCACTCTCCTTTGCAAACGCCTGAAGCTCCGCCGCCTCCTTCTTAGCGAAAGGCTTGTAGCCGTCGAGCAATTGGTCGAGCAAGTCGTACACATTGCCGGAATTCTCCGCCATTCGGTTCTCCAGAACATAGTCGGCATATCTCTTGTAACCGAGCAAGTTAGCTATCTCACGCCTCAAGTTCACGATGTCCTTCACCACGTCCTGGTTGTCGAACTTGCCGCCGTACGCCTTTGTGTTATAGCCCATGTAGAGCTTCTGGCGCAACTCTCTGCGGTCGGAGAACTTCATGAAAGCCGAATAGCTCGGATAGCTCAGATCGAAGAGCCAGCCTTCCTTGCCTTTCGCCTCGGCACGCTCCTTCGCCGCCAAGCAAACGTCCTCAGGCAGTCCGCCCAGTTCCGCCTTGTCGGTTATGAGCATCTCGAAGTCGTTCGTCGCCTTCAAGACATTTTGCCCGAAGGTCAGGCAAGCTAAATTCAGCTTTTTGCTCAGCTCCCTGTACTTCTCTTTGTCAGCCTCGTTCAGGTTTGCGCCGCTTCTGACGAACCCCTTGTATGTCTTGTCCAACAACATCCTGTCCTCTGTGTCGAGGTTCGTTTTCTTGTTGTCCTCATAAACCTGCTTCACCCTCTCGAAAAGCTTCTCATTCAGAGAGATATAGTTCGAATGCTCTGTTTCTTCTGGCGCTATCTCGACCGCGATTTTCTCTAATTCCTCGTTATTCTCGGCCGACATCAGGTTGTAAAAACACAGCTGCCCACGATCCAAAAGCTCACCGCTCCTCTCCAAAGCGACTATCGTGTTCTCGAACGTCGGCTTTTCCGGATTGCTTACAATGCTGTCCACTTCTGCTTTCTGACGGCTCATGCCATCTCTCATCGCAGGGAGGAAATCCTCGTTTTTTATCTTGTCAAAAGGGATTGTGTGAAAAGGGGTGTCGTATTCTTTGAAGAATGGATTTACGCGTTCTGTCTGTGCCATAATATTTGATACAAAAGTCTGTGTTACAATCAATAATAAAGGGATTCGGGTCTTTCTGATTAATTCTGCAATCATAACTCGTTTTATATTTCCAACTCAAACTCCTGCGAAAGGAATTTCAGGATTTCATTGCTCTTTTTCTGCTCGTTGAACACCTCGGCGTCGGTCTTGTTGTCGCCTATTTTCACTGTCGCGTCCACGACTATCTTCATTTTGAGAAAATCGTTTCTGAGCTCGTCGCAGAGGAACGCAAGAATCTCGTGCTGCTCGTTCTGCAAGTCGGTTTGCTGATATGAGTTGCTGACGGTGACGGTTATCTCGTTCTCCGCCGTGATAGTCAACATCGACGCGTTTTTTATGGTCTGGCTGAGCACTAATTTTTCCGGGATTTTGTCGGCATAAGCATACCACGCCAGCCTGAGTGAGCTTTCGTCAAACTTGTAGTTTCGCTTCT
The DNA here is from genome assembly GCA_017965125.1 of Paludibacteraceae bacterium. Classification (GTDB taxonomy): domain Bacteria; phylum Bacteroidota; class Bacteroidia; order Bacteroidales; family Paludibacteraceae; genus UBA4363. The sequence goes on along the minus strand of JAGCQO010000216.1, from coordinate 251 downwards.
CTTTCTTCTCGGTCTGAACGGTGTCTTCCTTCTCGACGGCTTTGCCAATGCCCAATATCGACACGCCTTGCGGAACCGCTGTGCTGGAATCGACTCTCTTACTTGTGGTTGGCGCAGAAACGGCAGGTTTAGCCGCGGCAGTTTCAGGCGCCTTCACCGGCTGCGTGCTTGATGCCGCAGGAGAAGCGGTTTGCTGGTGTGTTTGGCTTGTTTTTGTGAATACGTTCGAGATTGACAACCAATCCAGACCC
>JAGCQO010000215.1 GCA_017965125.1 Paludibacteraceae bacterium | reverse complement strand
GGTGACCTGAAACTGGCTGAACAGCCATCGTTGCAGCGCCTGCGAACGTTCCTTGCGCTCGGCCTTTATCTCGTCGAGTCGCTTGCGGTCGCTCTCTCCGTGCAGCTTTTCAGCCTCTTTGTTCAGCTGCGTTATTATCGCCTCGTGGGTTTTGAAATAGCCGTCGGGCTGCAAATAGTCGAATATCGCAGGCACGTAGCCGTCCCAGTCCGACCGTCCGCAGATTTGTCCGGAGTAGGCTTTGAGCGTCTCGCCTGTCGAGGTTATCAGAAACCCGAACATCTTGCCGCGCCTCACCTCGTCGCGCCACTCGTCGTGGGCCTCGATGTCGGCTATGACCTGCTGTTTGGTCTTTTCTAAAATCTCGTTTGTGATATTCATATTTGTCTTAAAAATACGCAGTCTAAGCGGATGCAGAGTTAAGAATTTTTATCCGAACTATAAAACTTGAGTGGCGCTTTATGTGATGTTTTTCTTAATTTTACATCATTTGAATAACGTGAAAATGAAGAAAACGGTTCCGGCAGTTAGCGAGGAGAAAATAGAGCAGTACCGGCAGATGTTGGAGCAGCGGTGGCGGTGTTTCGACGCGGAGAGGTTCGTGTCGGCCGACCCCGTGCAGGTGGTCCATGCCATGGCTGAGCGTGGCGCCGACGTGGCTGACGTTGAGCTCTGCGCCCTGATGACGTGCATGATAGCGTGGGGCAACCGCAAGATGATTGTGCGCAACGCCACGAAGCTCATGGAGCGTGCGTCGTGGAGGCCGAAGCAGTGGCTGCTCTCTGGCGGATTTGAGGCCTACGACGACAGCGAATGCGTACACCGCACTTTGAACTACGCCGGACTGAAATCCGTTCTGCGCCAGATAGCCCCTGTTTATGAGCGATACGGCTCGCTGAAGGCGTGGATGGAAGCGCATGACCTCACCACAAAGGAGCTGCTGACCCAGCTTTGCGAATGGACCACGGCCGCGCGAATGGGGAGCCCGGAGAGGGGCTCTGCCTGCAAGCGGCTGAACATGATGGTAAGGTGGATGGTCAGAAAAGACGGCGTGGACCTCGGGCTGTGGCACACTGAAAAGATAAACAGCGGAACGCTTTACGCCATAATGGACACGCACGTGGCTCAGCAAGCCAACAAGATGGGGCTGATTTCACACCCGAAAGAAAGCTGGAAGGCCGTCGAGGAACTGACCGCAAGGTTCCGCTCGTGGGACAGCGCCGACCCGTTGCGCTTCGACATGGTCATAATGGAGGTGAACCTCGAGCAGAGCCTTTAGCCGTGCGTCTTTATCTCATGTCCCGACACGCACATCGGAAGCCCCTTGTCGTCGCAGCAAATGCTGTCGTTTATGAACTTGCTGATGTTCAGCCCCTTGATGTTTATCTGCTTGTCTAATAGGTAGATGTAATACTTGCCAGTCGGATTCTTGTAACCCGATGCAGCCATCTTGTCCTTGTCCCAGATGTAGTGCTGCATTTTCAGCTTATAGACGAGGAACTGTTCGTTGTCGTCGATGTTATAGATTATCGCGTAGTTGGCGTGCTTCACTTCCGGCGTCCTCGGCAGAGCGCCGTGCCTTTGGCCTTGCCTTATGTTGTAGTATGGCTGCTCCTCGTCCCTGAAAATCCAGTTGAAGTGGTCGGCGTTTTTTATGCACCCCACGATGAACAGGCTTTCCTCGGTCTCCGACAGCACTTCGGCGTCTTTGTCCTTCTTTTCGTTTATCAGTTCCGACAATGTTTTTTTCTTCATAAGTCATCCAGAGTTTTTCTCTTTCTAGGAAAGTAAACGTATGTGACGCGTAATTATTATTTCGAGCATAAAATAAAAAAGGACTGCCGCCGTGGCAATCCTTCTCTATGGTGGTGTAAAACCCTTATTTTCAGTCTTCAAGACACATGTCCAAATCCTTGATTATGGCGTCTTTGTCCATGTGCTGGCCGATGAATACGAGCTTTATCATTCTGTCGCCGTAGTCCTCGTCCCAGTCTCTTGCCAATCCCGGCTCCTTGCGCATCAGCTCCTCGAGCTCGTCCTTAGGCATGGTCGCGTACCACAGTCCGGCCTCCTTGATGTTTTTCTGCACGCCGGCCTGCTCGAACACGTAGCACATGTCTCTCTTTTCCTTGAAGTAGCACAT
>JAGCQO010000214.1 GCA_017965125.1 Paludibacteraceae bacterium | reverse complement strand
TGCAGAACAGGTTGCCCACTCTCTCCGCTCCTCTCGGCGTGAAGTGTATATGGTCTGAGCCGGCGAGCAGAGGCGATGACTCGCACCACTGCGCCATGCTGTTATATCCTCCCATCACTCGGTAAAGGTCCCAGTAGGCCGCCCCGACGTCGTTGGCAGCCGCGCGCAGCGAGTCCACCACAAGCGGCAGTTTCGGATATGTGCGCCACTCGCCGTCTATCCTCGTGGACATGTCGGACGGACCGATGAACAGCACCTTGGCGTCGGGCGCCAGCTCCTGCACATGGCGTATCTGTCGGCGTATCTGGTCGGCGTAGTTGTGTATGGACTTCTCGCCGCTGAGGTATGGCACGGAGTTGCCGCCGAACTGCAGTATGACGAGCTTGACGTTCTGCGCCTTGAAATAGTCGCGCAGGAGGTAGCTGCTGATGAGGGTGAAGATGGTGCCGGAGCATCCGCGCATCGCCACGTTGTCCATCTGCACTCCGTGCTTGCCGTCGAACGCCACACCGTACACGTTGGCTGTGCCGGAGAGCGTCAGCGACACGCGTTCAAGCGAGTCGGCGAAGTTGAATGTTATGCGCCTCAGTCCGCTGCCAGGCTCGAGCGTCTTGGTCTCGCCTCGGCACGTCGCGCTGAGCGCCGCCGAAGGGTTCTCGGCAAAGACAGTCACGCGGCTGAACTTGTTGCTCCGCTTGGCCTCCTTCGGCCTTGGCCATAAGCTCATGGTCGCTGTGCCGTTGAGGAAAGCCACTTGCCCGAGCGGTCCGTACTTGCCGCCAGCCCCTCCGCCACCAGGCGCGAAGACCGACGTTGTGCTTGGCGCGCCGCTTATGGACTGGCCCTCAGTCATATTGCCCGTGAGAGGCACCAACGGCAGCAATCCGGGTCCCATGCCGCCTATCGAGTCCTGGAGCGTCGCTCTGATGACGCCCGTCATTCGGTCCTCCTCCAGCTGCGAGTCGCCGTAGTGCACGATGCCGACGTGTGTGGAGTCGGCTGCGTCGAACGCCGCGAAGAGCTCGTCGAAGAAGTCGAGCGAGTCGCCCGGCAGGTAGAATCTTATGTCGCTGGTTTTGAAGAACTCAAGGAACTGGCTCTCCTCCTCCATCCGTCGGGTCTGCTCGAGCTGTTGAGCGAGCAGCTCCTCGGCTGAGATTTCGGGCATGGCGGCTGTGGAGTCGGGGGTGGAACCGAGCATGTCTGCGAGGTGGGGAAACGACAGTGTGACGTCGCCTATTTTCACTCCGTCGCGCGGAAAGAACACACACACCACCGCAAGAAGGGCTATCACAGAAAAGATGAAAATGACTGTCTTATATGGTCTCATTACTCCATTTTACTGACGACACATCCACAAATGTAACAAATTTTTATCAAACCTAAAGAACTATAACAATTGACGGAGAAACATCGGAACTAATCCACGAAAAAACAATATTTTTACGCAAACTTCATAACTAACAGCATCCTCCTATCTTATGAAAAACTATAATCTGAAGTCACGATTCTTCTCACGACAAGGCGACGCGTTCAACATCCCTGTGAATACGGTCTATTACATGGAAAGCCGCACCAACACGGAGTTGAACACCTACGTCAAGAACAACATCCCGTCGCTGAACGTGTTCATGAACCTCTGCATGGAAGGGAGTCAGGTCGAGTTCATGTACAAGATTGTCTATGTGCCGAGACAGACATTCGACGACGGATATGCCGACACCCTCCTGTCGCTCAGACCGGACCTGAAGAAAGCCAGCCACGACGACGAGCTCGAAATGCTGGAACAGGAAGCAGAGGTGTTGGAACTGGAGCTGAGTATGCCTCTGGACGGCTCGGTGATATGCCGCCTCATGCCTCAGACAGCCTACGACTACGAGAGCCGCTTCTTCCAGACCGACGTGAAGCACATGACGCCGGAGGACTTCAGACTGTTCCTGCACTCATACACCAAGAAAGTGGACGATTGGAACATGTCGCTCCTGCAAAACAGGAAGATAGACTACCACTCGGAGAGCCCTTTCATGGAGTCTTTCATCTTCTGGTATCCGTACGAAGGCATAACCGTGATAACCTACAAGAACGGGCAGCCCGGACTATCAGGCATAGAGGACGACGAGGAACGCGAAGAAAGGCTGAGGAACAAGGCGAAAATGATAGCCAAAGCCGCACAGATATGCAAAGACATCGAAGAGCTGCAGAGAGACGACGGACTGAACATACTGCACGAGATGCTTGCGAAAGACACGCTGAAAGCCCTGTGCACAGCGCCACAGCCGACCGCCATCAGCCGGCTCGTGATAAGCGACGACATGAAAATACGCCTCACGGACTACGACATGGAAATAGACATGAAACGGACACTGTGCAAAGTGTTCTACATCCTCTTCCTGCGCCACCCCGAAGGCATAAGACTGAAAGAAATATCCGACTACAAGAAGGAACTCTTCGACATATACAAAAACATATCAAACAAGACAGACCTTGAAAAGATGGAGGCGTCAATAGACACGGCAATAAACCCGGAAGACAGCAGCATGATGTCTCAATACATATCGTTAGCCAACAAGGCATTCAGAGACAAACTCGCAAACACGCTCGCCGACAGCTACACAATAACCAAAGAGCGCGGCAAGTGCAGCATGATAAAACTCGACCGGAGCCTCGTCACATTGCCGGATTTCTTAAAATAAAAAATGAGATAAAAGGATTTTGTCAACATTGACAAAATTGGACTTAATGTTTTTCACTGCCCATCTTTGTCATCAAATTTAAAACAGTATTAACCAATGATTTAAAAATTATGGCAACAAGGAATTACACAGACGAGGAAATACGTTACGTAAATTCACTTTACAAGAAAGAGTATTACTGGAATCTATGCGATAGACCTGGACTCGGCATGGCTCCAGGGAATGTGACAATGCACCAGATGATTCAGATGAGATTTACGAAAAACTATCTAAAGCGTTTTGGCAACAATATGCTTACGGAGACAAAACTTTCCAGCAAAATCCGAATAACTCCCGATATATCCATTTGGGGGAAAATCGACTTTAATCGCGGTATTGCAAAAGATCCAGTTCTCACCATAGAGATAACACACACGCGGCAAAATGACAGATACTCAAACAAAACCATCTGCATGGCGTTTGACCTCTTTCCATCCATAATGGAATCGTTCATCTACAACTACGCCGACGACACTTGGTGCCGCTACTTCAGAGGCACAGACGGAAAAGTGTATTTAGAGGAAAACCGTGACTACTCACAATTGTTGCACTGCCACTTGCACACGCTGCTCAAGTAAGTGTCAACCTTGACATTCTCAAAGTCCAGTTGCACGTATAGCTAATTTTGACAACGACAGTTATCAAAAAAAAGCTATCACACGTGAACGAGGATAAACAAAGAAAAGAAATCGAGAAGAGAGCCAAGCGCATCTGCCAGGAAATAGAGGAACTGAACACAGAGAACGGGTTGAAGTATCTGCGCAACACCATGGACAAAAGCCTGCTGGAAGCTCTGTGCGCCACTCCCGAGCCAGCCAACGTCAGCCGCATGGAGATAAGCGACGAGATGAAAATCCGCCTTACCGACTACGACATCGACATACACATGAACCGCACACTGTGCAAGGTGTTCTATATTCTGTTCCTGCGCCACCCCGAAGGCATCCGCCTGAAGGAGATAGCCGACTACCGGGACGAACTCGTGTTCATCTACAAAAGCGTTTCCAACAGGACCGACCTCGGCAAAATGAGGAAATCGGTCGAGGCCGCCATCGACATCGAGAACCGTTCGCTGCTGTTCCAATACATATCCCGAGCCAACAAGGCATTCCGCGAGAAGCTCAGTCCGAGACTCGCCGAACAGTACGTCATATCCAGCGACAGAAGCAACACCAGCGTCATAAGAATAGACAGGAAACTCGTCACAATGCCGGATTTCCTGTGCGACGACGGCATTTGTCAACGTTGACAAAACCCGAAGCCAGCCTTTCGCTTCGTTAAATTTGCCACAACAAAACCCTAAAACATTATTACCATGAGAAAAATCACAGCATTAGTTCTGATGTTTCTGTCATTGGCTGTGTCAGCGCAAGACATAATCGTGACAAGAGACAACAAGCGCATTGACGCGAACATCACCGAAGTGTCGGGAGACAACATCCGCTACAAAAAGGCAAACTCGCCCGACGGACCGGTTTTCGTAATGCCCGTCAAAGACATAAACTCCATAGTTTATAAGAACGGCGACGTGCAGACATTCGAGGAAACCGCAGCGACACAGAGCCAGCCGGCGGCTGTCAAAAAGAGCGAGCCAGCGCAAAAAAACGAAGTGGCAAACGAGAAAATAATCTACACCGCTGCTGAATTCAACGGCGACACGCTTCCACAGTTTGTCTACAAGAAAGTGTTCATCCCCGAGAAAGGCAAGATGAAGAAACGTTACTGCGGAGGCAACATGGTGCTGAAAGCCAAAGAGTTCGACAAATTCCTTAATACTTATTGCCACGAGACATACAAAAGGGAAACAAAATCAAACATCTTTAGCGCAGTCGGCGCTTCTGTTCTTATGGCAGGATGTTTAGCCTCAACATTCTTCATATCGTCCGACCCGATGATTTCACTCGGTGTCATCGGAACTGCGGCGGCTGTGTCACTGCCATTCGACATTGTGGCTATCCACTATGGCTCTAACATATTGGAGCATTACAACGCAAACTGCGCTGGCACACCAACCAAGAAACATTAATCCCTGAAGCATAACAAGACAACGAGTCTGTCTCATTTCGCGAGGCAGGCTCGTTTTTTTATAGACAAGCATAAAAACTTGCTCAACAACATACAAGCACGCAGTTGCGATAAAGAGAATTTAGTATATCTTGTACCGCATATAAATATTTGTCAAACCTAAACTTATCATTTATGAACATGAAACATTTACTGTATCTGCTTGTAGCAACGGCACTACTCGGATTCACAGCCTGCAGCGACGACGACAAGGATTCCGGTTCCGCTTCAAAATCTGCGTTGAGCAATATTTCCGACAACCAGATAAGCATCAACGGTCAAGTGTATGACCTCGACGCAATTCTGGCAGTAAGACCAGCTCAAGGGGAAGATGTAGGAGCGCATTATCTTGACATCATGCCTAATAATGCCGACAAAGACAACGACTTCCTCGGCCGTTTCGACATCGGCACACCGCTGATGGGCGTAAGCATCAACCTTGCTAATCCATTGAAAGCAGTAGGCAAGAACCAATTCTCTGTTCAGATCACTGACAGCGAGTGGGAGAACACCTTCTATGCTATGGACTGCGTAGAAGATTATATCATGTCCAGAATTATGGGCGTGGAGTACGAAAACTCGGGATTCAAGGAAGGCTCGTTCATTGCCAAGCATGACGCCAACGGATTCACACTCCAAATGCACGGCACACTGAACAATGGTCAAATAATAGCCATAAAAGTTTCTGTCCCAGA
>JAGCQO010000213.1 GCA_017965125.1 Paludibacteraceae bacterium | reverse complement strand
TCATGACCTTCGCCATGCTGCTCGGACGTCTGGAGATATTCACAGTGCTGATTCTGTTCACCCCAGTATTCTGGGAGAAATAAGCGTTTTACTTAGACCTCTTGGCGAACCAGTCGGTGAAAATCGGCTTGCGGCGCTTCTCTGCGTTCTTGCGTCCGAAGTTGTTGATGTCCACCTTGGCTGTCAGACATTGCTCCAGGTACAATCCCTGCTCGAAAGTATGGAAAGCCAAGTCGATGTAAACATCAACGAACGAGGTGTTCACGACATTGGCGAAAAGGTCTGTTCTGTTGTATAGATTGGCTCTGTAAACGGGGTCGCCCCAGTAAAGGTTGTTGGACTGCTTGTCGTAGAAGTTCATCTGTCCCTTGCCGTAGTAGAACGAGTTCTTGACGCCGAGTCCGCGCCAGTCGAAGCACACGTCGAAGAGCAAGGCGTTGTGAGGCAGCCATCCCGTCTCGCCACGGTTGTCCTCCAGTCCGAACACCCATCCGGCCATAAGGCTGAACTCATTGAGGTGGCTCAGTCCCGAGAGGTCGGCGAAGTCAACTCCAGCCTTGGTCACGAGCATTATGTTATCGTGGATGTACTGCCCATCCGGAGCGTCCTTCATCTTGGCGTAGTGGAACATGTAGCCGTTGTGGGAAAGGCGCAGAATCTTGTGCGAATACTTGCCGTCCCATCCCACAAAGAATGTCTCGCGGCGTGTCTGCGACTGAAGTCCGGTCCAGTCCAGCCACATGTCGAAGAAAGTCCTTTCGCCGCCAGCCTTGAACAAGAATCCGTTGACCACAGGTCTGTAGAACAAGACAGAGTCCTGCATCATCACGCGAGGCAGCGTTGTCTGTGAGCCGCGTCGTGGGAACGCACCCATGAAGAACTGTATAGGAGCGGAGTTATATTCATAATAAGCCACAGGAGAAACACGCACGATCTTGTCGTTGTCGCCCCAGTTGGCAATGACCGACGCACCGGCGCGAAGATGGTGCTTGCCGTCTATGTTCATACCCAATTCGGGGGTCAATACAGTTCCGGGCATCGTCTGGTCGTCCTGATACTTGCATCCGGCGTATTCCGTGTTGTCGAAGAACGAGTAAAGCTCGACACCGTAATCGAAACCGATTTTATGACCAGCGTCCTGAGCGAAAGAAAACGAAGTGAAAAGAGATGATAAAATTAAAATTACGCTAAGAGATCTCATATTTATTAAAATAGAATAAGATTTGCGGAGACAAATATAAGTTTTTAATGTGAGGTTGCGTCATTTTCATTATTTTTGTAAGAGGACAATAGATAAAATGGCAACTAAGAAAAACACAAGCCCATTACACAGGGGCATCATCATACTACTATCACTTACAATCACACTGACGTTAGCCTCACAAGGCAAATACATAAAACTCCTGAACGAAGGAAACACAAGCGAGGCTAACGAAATGATAGACAACATACTATCGAAGAAAGAAGCAGACCCTTGCGCATTATTCTACAAAGCCTTGATACTCTCAGACCCTAAGTCGAGCATATACGACCCCAAGCAGGCTTACACCATATTGGAGACCTCAAAAAAGAATTTCAACAAGGAAAAGAACAAAGAGAAGTTCCAGAAAGTCGGCATTGACTTCGCGAAATACAGAAAGCTGAACGACTCCATCTGCAAGCGCGCACTCAGAGACGCACAGAAAATAAACACCGAAGAGGCGTATCTCGACTATATAACATACTACAAGAAAGCGCCGATGGAGTATGTGAGGATAGCAAGGTCGGGGCTCGCGTCGGACTCATACCACAACGCGAAGAAGAAAAACACCATCGATGCGTATCAGGACGTGATAAAGAGATTCGGCAAGTCAAGATACGCCGACTCCGCCAGAGCTATGATTTACACGCTGGAGTTCGAGAAAGTGGAGAAGTCAAAGTCGGTCGATGACGCTCTGAGATTCATCCGCAAATATCCGCGCGCACCGCAGACCGAGATTATACAGGACATGGTGGACAGCATCGAGTACACAAAGATGGTGAAGCCAAACGACTGGACTTCGTTCCGCGACTTCCTGAACTCGCACCCCGAAAGCTCGCTTTACGAGCGCGCCGAAGACTCCATCTACAGCATTTACAGAAGGTCTAAGAGCTACGACGAGAGGCTGGACATAAGCGAGTACGGAGCGACATACTTCAGCGGAAGGCACAGAATCGCCATCCTCAAAGATTTCCATGACATATACACAAGCGACGGCGACGCCATAACCATAAAGGACTTCTACGACAACTACGACGACGATATTTTCGAGGACACACGGAAAAACGAGATAAGACTGGCGAAAATGGCTGACAGCCTCGACCTCGCGCATAAATTCGACCCAGGCAAGACGAAGCTCTACACGAAGTTCATAAACCAGGCGAAGGACAAGGACATCGCCTTCGTGGCGCTGCAAAGGCTCATCTCATTAGACCTCGAGAGGAACGACTACACACAGGCCATAAGAACACTGAAGGCCCACCAGAACACGTTCCCGAAGGAAAGCCGCAACTACCAGTTCACGACCGACCTCATAGAGCTGCTGAAAAAGCCGGCTGAGACCAACAGCAAGGACAAATTCATAGGAGACATGATAAACACGTCGGGCGAGGAGTACAGCCCAGTGCTGACGAGCGACGAAAGGACCATGTTCTTCTGCGGAAAATACAGGAGCGACAACATCGGAGGAAGCAAGGCCAACAACGAGGACATCTTCGTGAGCCAGAAGGACAAGAACGGGAAATGGCAGAAGGCAAAAATCGAGTCAAGCCTCTCGACCAACCAGAACGAAGCGCCGCTCTCAATCTCTGTTGACGGAAACAAAATCGTGATTTTCCGCGACGGACTCATCTGCGAAGCCAACAAGACGAGCGAAGGCTGGAGCGACTTCAAGGAAATGGACTACACCATAAACCAGAACGAGTGGCAAAGCGACGCATGCCTGACTTCCGACGGCAGAGCGATACTCTTCGCAGCGGAGAACAGCGACAATTACAACACGAACCTCGAACACTCCTACCACGGAGAATTCATGCACGCATCGGACATCTACGTGGTCTATCTCGACGAGAACGACTCAATCGTCGGCCCGGTGAACCTCGGACACACCATAAACACAAGATACTCCGACAGGTCGCCATACCTGCACGCCGACATGAAGACACTCTACTTCTCGTCGAACGGACACGGCGGATTGGGACACCGAGACATCTACATGTCGCGCCGACTGTCCGACACCTGCTGGACTTGCTGGAGCGAGCCTGTGAACATAGGCAAGGAGATAAACACCGAGAAAGACGACATCGAGCTAAAGGTGAACCTAAGCGGCGACAAGGCTTATTACCACAGAAACTACAAGGGAAACAGGAACTACGACATCTTCTGGACCACGCTGCAGCAAAGCGTCCGCCCCGAAGCCGTGACGCTGATAAGAGGCAGGGTCGAGAACACGAACGGACAGAAAGTGCAGGCTGACATCACATGGTATGACGGCAGCGACAGAAAGATGGGACAGGCGAAAACCGACCCAGCGAACGGCACATTCACCATCGCCATTCCGTGCGGAAAGACCTACAGATGCGAGTTCAAGAGCGAAGGCTACAAGACCGCGACCGAGGAGTTCGACCTCAGCGGCAAAAACGACTTCTCAAAAATCGAAGGCAAGGTTATCAGACTCAACAGAGAATAGACTGCAAGCGGTCCATGGCCGTGCGGATGTTCTCGATGGAGTTGGCGTAGGAGAAGCGGACGAAACGCTCGCCTCTTGAGCCGAAGTCAATGCCCGGCGTGATGCCCACGTGGCATTTCTCAAGCACATCAAATGCGAATTTATAGCAGTCCGACGTAAAGCGCGAAGCATCGGCGAAGACGTAGAACGCTCCCATCGGCTCGGTCTGAATGTCGAAGCCAATGGACTTCAGGCGCTCCAGAAGATAGACGCGGCGCTCGTTGTAGGTCTTGCACATGTTCTGCACCTCGCTGTCGGCCGCGCCACTCAGCACAGAAAGAGCCGCTTTCTGCGAAATGCTCGGAGCGCAGATGAACAGGTTCTGCTGCAATGTCTGCAAGTCGCGCATAAAACGCTTAGGGGCGATGAGGTAGCCGATGCGCAGGCCAGTCATGGCGTAGCGTTTGGAGAATCCGCCCACGACGAAAGCCTCGTCGGTGAACTCCAGCATCGTGTGCGCTTTGGCCGAGCCGTAAACAAGGCCGTGGTAAATCTCGTCGGAAATAATCGGAACGCCGAGGTTCGCCATGTCGCGCATGACGGAAGGCTCAAGCAGTGTGCCTGTCGGATTCATGGGTGAATTAATGACGATGGCGGCTGTTTGCGGCGTTATCGTCTTCTTCAGTTTCTCCACGTCGAACTGGAAGCCCTCTGACGCAGAGAGCGGGAACTCGACCGGGTTGGCTCCGCACGAAAGGATGAAGTTACGGTAGCAGGCATAACCGGGATTCGAGATTATGTCCTCGTTGCCCTGCCCTGCCATAATCATCATCGCCAGAAGGATGGCTGGAGACGAGCCGCTGGTTATGACGAAGCGGTCGGCCTCCACATCGATGCCGTATTCCTTTTTGTAGAATCGCGACAGCTCATGACGAAACTCGCCGGTGCCTAACGAGTGCGTATAGTGCGTAAATCCGGAGTTCAGAGCCTCCGCCACGCTCTCGCAAGCGCACTTAGGCATATCGAAATCCGGCTCGCCCACCTCCAGATGTATGATGTCATCGATACCGCTTGCCGCCATCTCGTTAGCCTTGTCCAGCACGTCCATTACGATGAAGGACGTCATCTGCTTCACCACATTATTCATAATATCTTGATTCTAATTTATTTCTTGTTACTTGCTATCACAGTGACGCTCAGCAGATGGTCGTAACGCTCGCCGAAGCCACGGTAATAGACGAAAACCTGATACTCGTTCTCCGCCTCCCAGTGCGAGCCCTCGATGTTCTGCACTGTCGCCTTGTCGGAGTTCTTAGGCACGAAGGCGTACTGATAATTATATCCGCCCTGCTTCAGCAAAATCGTGCGCTCATAGCCTTGCAGCTGTGCGTTGTATATCATGCGTGAGTTCTCGTCGAGGCGGTTATGGTTGAAGTCGCCCAGCACATAGAGCTTTCCGCCGAACATCGGACTCGGCATCGGCACAAAGAAATGCACGAAGTAATAGTCGGCAGTGAGGTCGTCCTCATCCCACTCCTGAACGTTTATGACGTAGCGTCCGTTGACGTCGTTCATGAACTCGTACGGAGCCGTCGGGCGAGGCTGGTCGGGCATCAGCTCAACGTGGTAGTATGGGTCGTAGTAACGTATTTTCTCAATGCCGTTGCCGTAGCTGTAGCGTGACGAGAAGTCGATGGAACGGTACTCTGCGCCGCCCTCGAAGACGAGTTCGTCCCTGTTCTTGTAGCTGAATTTGCCAGCCGAGATGAACGACGGCTGCAACCACACACGAGTGTCCGGGCGGCTGTTCTGCATGACCATGACCTTCATCTCCGTCGAGGCGTCGCGCATAGGATAGCGGCCTTGGAACACATCGAACTGCAGTTCCTGGAAACGCCTTTTTATCTCCTTGCGTGTCTCGCCGGTCACGCTGCCTATCACTGCGACAGCCTGCTCCGAGACATAGAAGCAGAACACGCAGACCACATTGTCGGGGTTCTCTGCCTCGTGGACGATGAGGGCGTAATTGCCCGACGCCTTGAGCGACACGTTCGAGTTCGGCACTGTGAGCGTGTAATGGACATACTGCTGCGTTGTGTTGGACGAGATGTCGGCGTCGGTTATGTCGTTGGTCACGAAGCCGTCGGCCCACTCCATCGAGTTGAGCGACGAAGGTGTCCAGTCGGCATCGCAATGCACCAAGGTGTAGTTGTAGTTCTGTATCTCGCCGTCGAGCTCATCGAAACTGAAAGTGATGGCGCTGCGTCCTTCCAAGGCAATCACAGGGAAATCCTGCTGACGGTCGCCCTTCAGAGAGGTGCGCATCGTCTTCACCGTGTTCTTGAAAGCCTTTGTCTCGTACTTCTGCGCGAACAACGCCTGCGCCGAAATCAACAAAGCGATTAATATTCTTATACGCATACTCATGTCCTGTATTATTTAAAACTCCACAACGGTTATTCCGCTGCCGCCGAGCTGCACGTGCTCGTCGTGATATGTGGTTATCTCCGACACTGTGGCGAGATACTGACGCACAGCCAGACGCAAAGCGCCGGTGCCCGTTCCGTGAAGTATCCTCACGCTGCCTATGCCTATCATTATGGCATCGTCGATATATCCCTGGACTATCTTCACAGCCTCGTCGGCACGCATACCGCGGATGTCTATCTCGCTCATGAAGTTCTTACGCTTTTCGCGCATCTTCTCCACCGGACTCGTTCCGATGTATCCGACGCTTCGGTTCATCTTCTTCACGGCGTTGCGGCTGACCTTCTCAAGGCGCTTCAACTCCACCGTGGTGCGTATCTGTCCGAAGCTGACGACAGCCTTTTTCGCATTTATCTCCTCGACCTGCCCCACGACGCTCTGCCCTTTTATCACGACGTTGTCGCCCACGTTTATCGCGTCGTTCTCCGGCTTAGGCTCGGCCTGACCTCTCTTGCTGCGGCGCATCTCGATGTTCTTCACCTTGCGGTCGAAGTCGTCGTGTCCTCCGTCGGCAAGCATGGCGTTCGCATCACTCAGTTTCTGGCGCGCCTGCTTTATCTGCTCCTTGTCGGCCTGCGATTCCTTTATCTGCCTGATTGTATTTTCCACATTGGCGTTCGCCTCCTTCAAGATGCGCTTCGCCTCCTCCTTCGCCTTGCGGATTATGTCCTTGCGCTCGGAGTTCACGTTCTCAAGATACGCGCCGTACTTGTCTTCTATCTCCGCTATGTGCTTGTCGCGCATACGGATCTGCTGACGCTTCTGCGCCCAGTATTTCTTGTCGCGGGCTATGTCCTGCAGGTGCTTGTCGTAGTTCACGACATCCTCGCCCACCTTGTCTATGGCGTTCTGGACCACCGTTTCCGGCAGACCGATTTTCCTCGCTATCTCTATGGCGAACGAGCTGCCCGGATTTCCTATCTGCAGTTGAAACAAAGGACACATGCCCTTCCTGTCGTAAAGCATCGCGCCGTTGACGATGGCTTCCGCTTCGTCGGCATAATGCTTCAGGTTTGTGTAATGTGTTGTTATAATGCCTCTTATGCCCTTCTTGTCGAACTCCTCAAGCAACGCCTCGGCTATGGCACCGCCAATCAAAGGCTCGGTTCCGCTACCGAACTCGTCGATGAGGATGAGCGAGTCGCTGTCGCCGTTCTTCACGATGCTTTTCATGTTCATCAGGTGCGACGAATATGTGGAAAGGTCATTCTCTATGCTCTGCTCATCGCCTATGTCAATGAACATGCTGCTGAACACGCCCATCTCGCTGTCGCGGCTCACAGGCACAAGCATTCCGCACTGCATCATGTACTGCAACAGTCCGACCGTCTTCAGGCACACTGACTTTCCGCCTGCGTTCGGACCGCTTATTAGCAATATGCGCTTGCCTTGTGGCAGACGCACATCCAGCGGCACCATGCTCTTGCCATGACTGCGCAACGAAAGCTCCAGTATCGGGTGGCGCGCGCTTATCAGGCTTATGACTCTGGTGTCATTAACCACAGGGCGTATCGCGTCTAATTCCTTAGCGAACACGGCTTTAGCCATGACGAAATCGACAAAGCCGAGGTACTCGAAGCATGTGGCTATGTCCGAAAGGCGTGGACGCAGCGTGTCGGCAAATGCCGTGAGTATGGCGATAATCTCGCGCCTCTCCTCCGACTTCAGCTCGCAAAGCCTGTTGTTGCCTTCGACGACGGCTTCCGGCTCTATGTAAATGGTCTTTCCTGTGGCCGACTCGTCATGCACAATGCCCCTGAAACGCCTTTTGTAGGCTGGAATGACCGGCACCACAAGCCTTCCCTCACGCACCGACGGCTGCACGTCCTTGTCAACATAGCCGGCGTCACGCGCCTGAGCCATGATGCTTTGCACAAGCCGTCCGATGTTCGACTGCACACGCACCGCCTCACGCCTTATCTCCATAAGACGAGGCGACGCCGAATCCTTCAGGTTGCCGTATTTATCAAGTATTACGTTTATGCTTCTTATTATGTCGGGGAACGTGAGCGACTCCGATGCTCTCTCACGCAAACGGCGGCACACTTCCTCGGGTTTCGACATGATGAACGACACGACGCTCTCATGAATCTCAAGCGCCTTGCGGAGCTCGGCTATCTCCTCCACCTCAAGATACAGCCCTTCGATTTTGACCTTCTCGAGACTCGGACGCAGGTCGTTGACGCTTATCGACGAGAAGAAGCCGTCTTCCTGCATGAGCATCGACATCTCGTCGGTCTCATCAAGCATCACGCTTATCTCCTCCAAATCCAACGAGAAAGCCACGGCATCCACCTCGGACTCGCCCATAGTGCTTCCGCAATGCTTTTTCAGCAAAGTCCTGATTTTGTCAAAGCCTATCTTCTGCTCTAAATTCTCTGGATAAATCATCCCTCCGCTGCTTATTTTTTCTTAGCCAGATACAACGAACACACTCCGAAAGTAAATCTCCTGCGCTTCACGTCGGTAAAGCCCACTTTCTCAAGCAGTTCAAACATCGGTTTGCCGTGTGGGAAAACGCTTATCGAGGCTGGCAGGTAGCTGTATGCGCTGTCGTTCTTGGACATCAGCTTGCCAATGAACGGAATCATGACCTTGGCATAAAGCCAGTAGAACGGCTTGAACATCTTGTAAGGCTCTGACATCTCGAGGATTACGAGTCGTCCGTCGGGACGAAGAACGCGCGACATCTCGCTCAGACCAAGCTCCAAGTTCTGGAAATTGCGCACCCCGAAAGCTATCGTCACCGCGTCATACGAGGCGTCGGCAAACTCAAGGTTCAGACTGTCGCCCAACTGGAACGAAATCTTGTCCTGCAGCCCCAGCTTCGCCACCTTCTCCTTGCCCACTTCCATCATCTTCTCGCTTATATCCACTCCTGTCACCGTCTCCGGCGCAAGACGATTGCAACTCTCTATGGCGAAATCGCCTGTTCCTGTGGCTATGTCGAGTATCTTCTTCGGGTCAAACTCCTTCAGCGAATCGATGGCTTTGCGTCGCCACCTTATGTCGAGAGAAAGCGTCATCACACGGTTCATTTTGTCGTAAGCGCCAGATATGGAGTCGAACATGGTCTCCACCTGCTGACGTTTCTTCTCTCCTTTGTTGCCATAAGGAAGCACCTCTTCACACTTATACATAATGCGGTTTTATTTACTCGGTAAAACAAAGACATCGTGACACGAATTTCCTGATGTTCAAAATCATGCGCGGAAAATTCCGGTGTTCACAACAAGTTGCAAAATTCGCAAACATTGATGTAAAAAACCAATATAAACGCCTTTCTTAATACAAGATTTAGGATTTTCTTGCAGGAGCGGAGACGCCCCGATGAAAAAACGGACTTATTTCACGATGAACTTCTCGGCGAAGACTGCGCCCGACTCGCTCACTCCCCTTGCGACATAAGCCCCAGGAGCAAGCGCACCCACGCTGACAGTGTCCGAGCCGCCGACGTTCTCATTCAGCACCA
The DNA here is from genome assembly GCA_017965125.1 of Paludibacteraceae bacterium. Classification (GTDB taxonomy): domain Bacteria; phylum Bacteroidota; class Bacteroidia; order Bacteroidales; family Paludibacteraceae; genus UBA4363. Next base: position 4,138 of record JAGCQO010000213.1, on the reverse strand, counting down.
AACCGGCGCTCAGACTGTATATTTCCACCTTGCTTATGTCGTCTCTTTTGAGCTTCAGACTGCCCCTTACGACAGTGTACTCGAGCAACGACTCGTCAGCCTCGACCTCCTCAACGCCGACATTTGGCAGAAGCAACATCATCGTAGATATGTACTCGTTATAGTCCGGCTCATGGTAGTTCAACGTAGTTCTCGACATCGCTCCGAACTCGTTGTATGCGGCTATCTCGTAAACGTCGTTTCCCGTATAAGTGTAGTCGGTCAGCTCGTTGCTTGTCACGTTGTCGAAATAATGTCCGTTCTTGAACACGATGTAGCCTGCGTCATGCGCATTCTCTGGCCATGTCATAACGCAGTATCCCTCCTCAAGATCCACGTCGAACGACACGATGACGCTCTCTGGTCTGTGGATGTATTCATACGGATTCCAGACGCCGCCCTTGGCTCCGAGGTTCATCACTCTGTCTGGTGTCACCTCTGCCGCCTGACCTTCTGTGAGGATGGTCACGAAGTTCGGACGCTGGGTTGTCGCAGCTGCCTCTTCGGCACTCATGAAGCGAGTTCCGTATTCATTGTAGTTCACCTGCTCGGCGTCCTCTATTTCGGAAATGCTGTTGCTCCAAGCGCCCTCGCTCAGAATGTCGTTCTCAAACGAGCAGTCAAGCATTGTTATCTTAGCGCCGTTCTTCTTTGGACGACCTGCGTAATAAGTCTTCTCGGCTGGAATAAAGAAGCCGGTTGTGTCGGCCTGCGAAACGTTAGAGTTATACAGCACGATGCCGAAGTCATAGTCGCTCTGGAAGGCTGCCGACAAGCTCCTGCCGCCCTTGATAACCTCGAACGAGCATGAGTCCGCCACGACCGTTCCGCCCGATGTTATAATGTCCGAGCCACCGACCAAACGGCAGTTTGTCATGTAAACTCGGCCTGTGGTCTTCTTCGAGAAGTAAACGTTCTCCACGCCTTCGAGGCTCACGTTGTTCAGCACGATGCCGTCGCCCGAAGTGCGGCAAAGAGCCACGTTCTGTCTCTTGTTGTCGGTGCTGTTTATCCAGTCGTAATCATTGCGAACGGTGAAGCCCTCGCCGTAGAAATTGTCTGCCGCGATGAGCATTGTGTACGAAGCCACTGTTGTGCCGATGTCGCCTGGCACAAGGCCTGTGTTATGGTCTGGCTGGGCTGTCGATGTTGACGCGCACTCGTTGTAAGCGATTACGACGCTGTCTCTGTGCTGACCGATGATGCTGACATTCTTCTTGTCCACTACGAGTTTCTCGTTGTAAACACCTGGACGCACATATATAATAGAGCGCTGCGAGTCATCGTCGATGGCGTCTATAGCCTCCTGTATGGTCGAGTAACTGTCGTCATATCCGTATCCGTCGTCCTTGCCCACGATGAAAGTGGCTTCACCCATCTCTTTCTGCTTCGTTGTGAACGATATGTTCAACGGCTGCTCATATACGTTGTTGCAAGTGTCAGCGATGCAGCCCGATGCCAAAGAGACTGTCTGTTCCGATGAATAGTCAAGGTTGCTGTAATTCAATCCGACGATGTTGCCGTTGGCTGTCAATACAGCTGGCTTTCCGTTCACAGTCGCGCCCTGGCTAACGATTTTCACATCCTCGTTGAATGTTATCTGAATGCTTCCCGACACGTTCTTTCCGGTCTCTCCGTTAGCGACGCTCTGTCCTACCAACTTAGGCGCGTCGTGGTCTCTTTCGCAAGTGATGTAAGCGAGCGTTGTGCCGCCAAAAGGGTTTCCGCTTATGTCTTCAACAAATCCGTCAGGAATGACGAACTGACACTCCTTGCTGTAGGCTAAACCGCTGTAGCTCACAACCAGAACGCTGTCGTCAGCTATGGCGTACGCACTGCCGACGCTCACACCGCCGCACGTCACGCCTATGTTCTTATTGCCAAGCTGAGCATCAACGCTCAACGCGATTTTCTCATTGAACTTCACTTTTATCATGCGTTCCTGCTCGCCAAGGTCCTGAATGTGGATTGTCGAGCCTTGTGCTGGCGACACCGACTTAACGGTCGGAACATTCACATCGTTAAAAAACGACAGGCTCACCGACGTGTTGTTGACATTGCCGTCGAAGTCGCTGATAGCGCCGTCTGGCACATACAACGTCGAAGCCGACACGAGTCCGGAATAGCCCACCTTCAGCAGATTGCCCTGCACCGACTTGTAAGTGACTGTCGCAGTGCCGAAGCTGATGTTGTCGCTCGAAGAGTTCAGCGAAACGAACTCGTCGAATGTCACGTACACCTCGCCAGCCGAAGGAAGACTCTCCTCCGCCGCTGGATATGACGACACGAACAATGGCGCGCCGTCCTGCTCCTCGTGACTAACGAGCTGTATGCCATAAAGATAACAGTCAACAGAAAATTCAAATTTCACTTTCTTGACCTTTGATTTGGTCACGATGTTCTTTGGGTAATAATGCAGAGAGTCCTGCGCCTTCACTGTCAGCACATCGGTCTCCTCGTAGTCGTCGCCGTTTGAGTAATAAACGTTCACCACGCACGACTGGCTTGTGCTGCCGTTCTTGAAGAAACAAAACAACGAACCGATGCTTTCGCCGGCGGATGTCGCAGGGGTGATTTTCGTGAGGTCCATCTCGATAGTCCTCACCTTGGTGGACATAATCTCACTGCTCTTTGTCAACCCGTCCCTTTTCACGAGCACCGATGTCACACCGGCAGGGTCCGTGTATGTCGTTCCGGCCTTGACGTCATTACTGTTCACGCCGTCCCAAGAGAATACGTACAAAGGTGCAGCCGCCTGAAGGAGAGAGCATGTAACAGCCGCAAATATGAACGATAAAAGTTTCTTCATATTGAAAGGAAATTTGTTGCTTTGTAAGAATTTTTAAAGATAATGCAAAGCAAAATACTTCCCAAGTATATTGCAAGGTTTCTTTTAATTTTAACTTTTTAAGATTTCAAATACCCAATGTTTACTAATAATTAAAAAAGCCCCTCGCTCGATGAGCGAGAGGCTTTTTATTTGATTAGAAATTCGCTGTTATTTCTTTATGAACTTCTGAGCGAACACATTGCCTTCATCATCGGTCACAAACGCGATGTACGAACCTGAAGGAAGTACAGACACGTTCACTGAAGCACCGTCAACTGCGAATGCGTATGAAGCGCCGATAAGTGAAACAACATTAACTTTTGCAACATTCTTTGTGAATACGAGGTCGCTCTCAACCATTGTGTTCACAAGGATTGAAGAAGCGTCTGCCGCATTCTCCTTCACACCTACTGTCGAGTTGCCTGACTTTTCAGAAAGCGCGCCATACTCGTTGTAACCGGCTACCTGATAAACATCGCCGTCAGTGTATTCAGAGTCTGTGTATGAAGCTGTTTCTGAGTAGTCATAGAAGACGCCGTTCTTGTAGATGACATATCCTACTGCAAAAGTCGAAGGTGTCCAAGAAAGAGTTCCAACGTTGTTCACAACGCTTGCCACTACCTCAGGAGCCTCGCAGTATGGAACTGGGTTCCATGCCTTGCCTGCGCCGTAGTTGAATGCGTTCTCCTTGTTGTAGCGAGCAGCCTCTTCTGCTGTCAGAACTGAGCTCCATTCAACACGCTTTGAAAGGTCTGCTGCAATGTCGCCTTCCTCGAAGATTGAGCCGAACTCAGAATAGTCTGCATCGTGGATATCGCCAGACCATGTCGCCCAACCATCTTGATGGATCATGTCCTTCTCGAATGTTGTGTTGATGTATGATGTCTTAGCACCCACCTTCCAAGGACGACCGAGATAGAACTTTCTCTTGTCTCCGAATCCAGTTGTGTCGGCATAAGAAGCCTCAACGCCGCTTATCACGATACCGAACTCCTGGCCTGCTGCTGGGTCCGAAGCCGCAGTCATGTACTGTCCGCCTGGCACGTTCTTCAAGATACCGCCGTCCATGAAGGCAGTTCCGCTACCGAAGATGTAGTCTGTTCCTCCCTGTATGTAGCAGTCTTTCAGATATACACGCTTATTAGACGTCTTAGGATAGTAAGTATCCTGGAATGAAACCATCTTGATGTTCTTCAGCACAGCGTTGTCGGAGTTGATGTGCTCAAGAGCCACAGCCTGATTATTTCCTTCTGTTCCATTGATATAGTC
>JAGCQO010000212.1 GCA_017965125.1 Paludibacteraceae bacterium | reverse complement strand
GGAAACGAGGCGAAGGCTTTGGATGCGCCGTTCATGAAATTCAGAATGGACACTTATGTTTACAACATTCCAGATGAATATGTTTTCCCTACGGCTACGCTCGAGGCGGTTGAGAAAATCTCTATCGTTGTGGCAGGCAGAGAGATTTCGGTAGGCACAGGCAACAATGTTGATGTCTATGACGTGAGCGGCAAGCTGGTCGTGAAGGGACTTGAGAAAGTCACCGTGCCAGGAGCTGGTGTTTATGCCGTCAGCGTCAACAAATCAAAGGCGCAGAAAATCGTGGTTAAATAAACGAAGGTATTATATATTTACAAAAGCAGGGTGTCATGTCAGCATGGCACCCTATTTTTTTGACTTTAAATGATATAGCACATATCATGTTTGAGAAAAAATAACAATAAACTATGTCGTTATAAGAACGAAAGTTTATATATTTGACTTGTGTATATGTTGTAAAACATATATGCGGAAACCTTAAATCTAATATTATGAAAACACGAATATTGGGCATGGCCATGGCGGCAATGCTCTCTTTTGGCGCGAATGCGTCTATAATATACGTTTCTCCAAACGGTACGGGAAGTGGCTCGTCATATTCCAATCCCGCGGCTTTTTAAACAGGAAGGCAGGCTTTGTCAAGCATAGACACGCTATGCATGCTCGGCGGACAGTACGATTTCAGTGCTAAACAGACAGTCTCTAAGTCAGGAACTCCGTCGCAGTACAAGGTCATCATGTCGTATCCTGGCGAAAGGGCGATACTTGACTTCAGAGGTCAGGCTTATGGCGACAGAGGTATCTCGATAAGCGAAGGTACTCAGTATGTTCATCTTCTGAATTTCACAGTCAGATATACCGGCAAGAACGCTATTATCAATTATGGAAACTACTGCATAATAGAAGGTATTGACACTTACGGCAACTGCGATACTGGTATCCAGCACAAAAACGGCGGAGGCAACTTGATTCTGAATTGCGATTCGCACGACAACTTCGATTATAAGAACGGAACTACATCTGGGGTTTACACATCCCATGACTTTGGCGGCAATGCCGATGGTTTCGCTGATAAGCAATATACTAATAACGTTGGTCCAAACATCTACAAGGGTTGCCGTGCGTGGAACAACTCTGACGACGGCTGGGATTTCTACGAAAGACTTGGCGCAGAGACGATTCTCGACAGCTGCATCTGTTATAACAACGGAAAGGCGACATTCGACCTTACTTCAAATCCAAGAGCCGCTGGCGTGGACAAAGCGTTCTTCGACGAATGGGTAGGGCAGACCGTCACTACCGACAGAGACAAGGTTACTGGCACTTACGTCGTGTCGATTGCCGCATTCCCAAACGACGGCAACGGCAACGGATTCAAGATAGGCGGCAACCGTACGGTGAACAACGTGACGCTGCAGCACTGCCTTTCTGTGGGCAACTTCGCTCGCGGTTTCGACCAGAACAATAACGCCGGTTCAATGACATTGTACAACTGCTCTGCATACGACAACGGCGTGAACTATGGCTTCTCTAATATTTCAGGTTCGTCGGTCAAGGTAAGGAACTGTCTTTCATTGATGTATGAGAGGGGAACTGACTATTTCCAATGCCCTACAACCGATGTGGCTAACTGCTCATGGAACATAGCCGGCGTAAGCTGTACGGCTGACGACTTCCTGTCGCTTGACGTGGCGCAGCTGACTACGGCGAGAGGTGACAACAACAAACTGAACGTGAACTTTATGTACCCGGTTGAAAACTCCGACATGATTGATGCCGGAGTGGAGGTCGGACTTTCGTACGGCGGCACGGCTCCTGACCTCGGATGGGTGGAGACTGGCGAGATTACCAGTTTCCCTCCGGGCATGTCTGTGCCAGTGAACGTAAACCAGAGCATCACAGCCGGCTCTTCAATAAGTCCGATAACATTCACATGGAGCGGCGGAGCGACAGGCTTGACGCTCTCTGAACTCCCTTCCGGATTGTCTTATGATGTGAATGACGGAAACCGCACAGTGACAATAAGCGGCACGATAGTCGAGACCGGAACTTACAAAATAACCGTCACAACACAAGGCGGAACAGGAGAGGCTCTTTCTGCTGATGTGACTATCGTGGTGAAATCGGCAAGTGCGAAGAAAGTGGCTTATTGCACCACGAACGGCAACGATGCCGCCGACTCGAAGATATTGGACATGCTCAACTCCGACGAGGAACTGAACGTGCAGGTGGTGAACCTGACAGAGGCCGCGTCGGCTACGAAGAGTTATGCCGATTATGACCTTATCGTCATATCGTCAGTGCCAAGCTCTTCGGCAACGGGCATGGCGAACCTTGAGCAATATGCAGGTCAGAAACCAATGCTCCTGCTTAAGCCTTTCAACTTGAAAATGAGTGCATCGACATGGAGCTGGGGAACAGCTGTAAACACACAGGATTCAGAAATGGCGCTGACCGACGAAGGCTTGTCGCACGACATATTCAAAGGTCTTTCGTCGCCTCTGAATGTGTTCACGACGATAGGAGCGAACGCAGTGACAGGCATCACACATTCGACATGGGACAATAGCGTCATATCATCGTTCGCGGTTCTCGCTCACCCAGCCAACAATTCCGGTGCCGATGCGGTCATCGAAGTGCCTGTGGGCGAAAGCATAAACGGCGTGACCACCACGTCGAAGTTCCTGATGATAGGCGTGAGCGAGTATTCTACAGCCAACCTCTCGGACGATGCGTTGAGGCTTCTGAGCAACGCTTGCGATTATCTGCTTGGCAATGAGGTTTCAGCAGTGGATGAGTCTGATGCCGACGCGGCAAGCATAGAACTGGCTGGCGGAGTGATAAGAGTGAACGGCGCAGAGTCAAAGTACATTGAGTTGTACTCATCGTCGTCGGCACGAGTAGCCAGAACAAACGGTTCGGAGCTTTCGATTTCGGTGATTCCGACTGGTGTTTATGTAGTGAGTGCAGTTATGGCGGACGGCTCCAGATTATCCCAGAAAGTAGTGCTGAAGTAAATATTATAAAGAGAGATTTTTTACAATCTCT
>JAGCQO010000031.1 GCA_017965125.1 Paludibacteraceae bacterium | reverse complement strand
CCCAGGCAACAAGAGCGAGAAGTTCTGCATGTCAACATTCGCATGCAACACTTGCCAGGAAGTGAACGGCGTAAGCTGGCTGCACGGAAAGGTTTCTCAGGAAATGTTCCAGCCAATCTGGAAGGGATACTTCCCTGAAGAGCTCCACGTCAGCTACGTGACTAACGGTGTGCACCTCCCAACATGGGCGACATCAGAGTGGAAGGGCCTCTACGAGAGAGCTTTCGGCAAAGAATACATCTACGACCAGTCTAACCTCTCTATCTTCGAGAAGATACAGAACGTGCCTGACGAAGAGATATGGAACATCAGACAGGGTCTGAAGAAGAAGCTCATCGACTACGTGAAGGCTAAGACTCAGGAGCAGTGGACAAAGAACCAGAGCGCGCCATCTGACGTGAACTCCGCTATCAACGCCATCAACCCTAACGCCCTCATCATCGGCTTCGGACGTCGTTTCGCAACTTACAAGAGAGCTCACCTGCTCTTCACCGACCTTGAGAGACTCAAGAAAATCGTCAACAACCCTAACTACCCTGTACAGTTCCTCTACACAGGAAAGGCTCACCCAGCCGACGGCGCAGGACAGGGCTTGATAAAGAGAATCGTGGACATCTCGAAGATGCCTGAGTTCAGAGGCAAGATCATCTTCCTCGAGAACTACGACATGAGACTCGCCAAGAGACTCATCTCCGGCGTGGACATCTGGCTGAACACTCCTACACGTCCGCTCGAGGCATCAGGAACATCAGGCGAAAAGGCTCAGATGAACGGTGTCATCAACTTCTCTGTGCTCGACGGATGGTGGCTCGAAGGCTACGTCAAGGGCGCAGGATGGGCATTGACCGAGAAGAGAACATTCCAGAACCAGGGCTATCAGGACCAGCTCGACGCACTGACAATCTACTCTACTCTCGAGAACGAAATCATCCCTATGTTCTTCGCTAAGAACAGCAAGGGCTACTCTCCAGAGTGGATTCAGACAATAAAGAACTCGATCGCAAAGATCACTCCTCGCTTCACAATGAAGAGAATGATCGACGACTACATCGAGAGATTCTACAACAAGCTCGCAAGCCGCAACGCAGAACTCGTTGCCAACGACTTCGCGAAGGCTAAGGAAATCGCAGCTTGGAAGGAAAGAGTCGCTGAGCTTTGGGACAACATCGAGATAAAGAACGTCAGCCTGCCTGACGCAACATTCAAGAACCCTCTCGTGGGCGAAAACTACGAGTTCTCGGCTCAGATCGACACTCACAACCCAGACGAAAGAGGCTTCGGACTCGAGCTCGTTGTGACTTACCAGGACGAGAAGAACATAACAAAGGTTTACGACACCAAGGAGTTCGACGTTGTCAACTCGGCTGGTTCGCAGATGAACTTCAAGCTGAACTACAACCTCAACAACGGAGGAAACTACAAGTTCGGCATCCGTCTGTTCCCTAAGAACGAGGCACTGCCAAACAGAATGAACTTCTGCTACGTTCGCTGGATCTAATCCAAGAACCTAAGAAAACCACCATAACAAAGGGCATCCCGAAAGGATGCCCTTGTTGTTTTTGTGGCGCTGCGGTCAGCGCAACAAAAAAGGCTGACACCACGTCAGCCTTCTTCGTTTTATGTGATTTGAAGCTTTGCTACTTCTTTATCAGGTTAAGCACCTCGTCGATTTTAGGCGAGAGGATGATTTCCGTACGGCGATTGGCTGAACGGCCCTCCTCGCTGGCGTTGTCGGCCTTAGGGAAGAACTCGCCACGGCCAGAGGCATGCACCTGCTTAGGGTCAACCTTGTACTCGTCGGTGAGAATCTTGACGATGGACGTAGCACGCATGACGCTGAGGTCCCAATTGTCCTTCACCACGATGCCGCCAGTCTCGTTGCCCGGCTTCACACGGAAAGGCACGTTGTCGGTGTGGCCCTCCACCTCGATGTCGATGTTCGTGTTCTTGTTCATCACGTCGGCCAAAGCCTTGAGGGCGTCGTGTCCCTTCTGGTTCACAGTCACAGAGCCGGACGCAAACAGCAGTTTGTTCGACAGCGACACATACACCTTGCCGTCCTTCTCGGTCACCTGCAGCTCGTCGGTGTTGAATCCGCGCAGAGCCTTCTTTATCGACTCGTTAAGGGCGTTGGCTGCGTCCTCCTTCTTGTTCAGTGCGTCCTGCAGCTTCTTGAGAGCCTGCTCGCGCTCCGCCAGCTGCTTCTCCTTTGCGGCTATCTCGTCGGACTTCTGCTTCAGTGCCTTGTTGTACTTCTCAGCGTCGGAAAGTTTCGAGTCGTTCAGTTCGTTGTAGAGCGCAGTGAGCGAGTCGAGCGACTTCTCCTTGGCCACAAGACTGTTGTGCAGACGTACTGTGTCGCGTATCAGCGAGTCGATGTCAGCCTCGTCCTCGGAGATGCGGTTGCAGAGCATGTCGCGCTCGTCGATGACCGTTCTCAGGCGATTGCCCCAGAAGAAACTCTTTTTAGCTGGCACCGGGTCTCCGCACTTGTAAACCGACTTGCAGGAAGGCACGACAAGCACCGACGCGGCGATGAAAGAAGTAATAATGACTTTTGAATTCATATCCACTATTATAATGTGTATTAAAGTTACTTGCAAATATATGAAATTGATTGGAAGGGCGAAATTCACGCTTGCCATTAAGAAAAGGCAGAACAAAAGCCTTGCCTCATACCATATTTATGGTAAATTCATCCAGATTTTCACAACAAGCAGAATATTTTATCTAATTAGTTTATATCTTTGCCAAAGATTTTTCTAACAGAAAGTCCAAAAGAAGGAAAATAGAACTCCATTTCCCTTCTTGTACAGAACAAAAACATATAAACACATCCAGAAAAGGAGTTGCTGGAGCAAAACATTTAAGACACATGAAGAAATTAATCTTAGCAGTAGCCCTCGCAGCTACAACATTAGTGGGTGCAAATGCACAAGGTTTTGTATTGGGAGGCGGACTCTCATTCGAGTATGGAAAAGGCAAAAACCTTAACGGACTCAACACCGCTGCAGACGGCGCTTCCTACGGATTTGAAATCGCGCCAGTAGCGGCATACGTCATCAACGACAAGTTCTTAGCCGGTGCGCAGGTCGGTATCTCAATAGGAAAGAGCGAGATAGGAGGTCTTCTTAACAGATACGGATTCGGCGAAGCAGAGGCTGCTGCTGCAAACGTAGGCTCAGAGAAGTTCCTCGGCTGGTTTGTCACTCCATTCGTGCGTTACAGCTTCGCTAAGGTCGGCAACCTCACATTCGCTGGACAGCTTAACCTTGAGGTCAACGGAACAAAATTCGACGACGCCGATATAAGCACACTCGGATTCGGAATAAACATCGCGCCAGTAGTGAACTACGCGATAAATGACCACTGGTCTGTAGAAGGCGTGTTCGGATTCGCAAGCATCGGATATAACTTTAACAAAATCGACGGAGGCACTCCAGAAGACCCAACAACCCACAACTTCGGATTCGGTCTGAACCAGGGCAAGACGGTGGCAGTAGCAGCAGTTTACAGCTTCTAATCAAGCCCAGGGAAAAAAATACAGAACAAATAAAACAGAAAAATGATGGCATCCACGGGTGTCATCATTTTTATTTATAACACACTGAACAACAAGGCAATAAGAAGCATTTTACGCATCTAAAATTATTCTAAACCACAATATTTTTATATAATGTTGGGTTAAAACATGTTGTAAAAAACATTTTTACATATCACACTAACAATCAAAGACTTGCAAAAGATTTTTTCATTCAAAGCATCCCTGGCAAACACAAAAAAAGTAAAACGTATTCACTTAAAGACTATATTTGCATCATATAACATACAATTACGCAAAGAGCAGGACAAGCTCCATCTTACTCTTAATACAAAACCTAAATTAAAAACATTACCAGAGTAGGAGCGGCTGGGTAAAAAAACAGATATTATGAAAAAATTATTTATCACTTTGGCACTCGCTGCCGCAACTTTCGTTGGTGCTAACGCACAGTTCATCATCGGTGGAACAATCGGTGGAGGTGTAAACTTCTCAAAGGACTCTTATGACGGAGACGCTCTTACATCAACAACAAACGGCGGTTTCGCACTTGGTGTTAAGTTGGGCTATGCAATCAACGATAACATGGAAATTGGTTTGAAGGCTGGTTTCGACTGGATGCAAGTCACTGACAAAGTGTACGACAACGCTACTGCTGCTCTTCTTATTGGACCTTCAGGAAGCGTTAAGGGAGACGCACTCGGTTGGTATGTAACACCAAACTTCCGTTACGCATTCCTTAACAACAACGGATTCCAGCTTGGTTTGCAGGCAGATGTAAACCTTCACGGAAATGACAACAACGTATTTGGTTTCGGTGTTAACGCTAAGCCATTCGTTGCTTACAACGTAACTGACCACTTTGTTGTTGACGCTGAGCTGAACTTCATCGGTCTTGGATTTGATTACTT
>JAGCQO010000211.1 GCA_017965125.1 Paludibacteraceae bacterium | reverse complement strand
CATAAAGAACCGCATACTCCGGCCTTATGAAGTTCTCCGGAGTATCCTCTTTCAGCACATTGCTCCAATCGGCGTACCGCGCTTCCATGCCGGACTTGAACTCAACAAACTCACGCAGTCCGTTAAGCTTGGAGCCACCGCCGGTGAGCACAATTCCGTTGCTGATTTTCTGGTAGTATCCAGATTTGTCTATCTCGCTGCAGACATGGTCCATAATCTCATCGACACTGGCATCGATGCGCTTGTTAAGGTCGTATGTGTCCAACTGGATAGACTCGTCGTCAGAATTGAGGTTTATGATCTGCGTCTTCTGGTCGCTGTGCACAGCTCCGTACTTAATCTTTATTCTCTCGGCCTGCATCTTAGTCAGTTTCAAAGCCGTCAAGTCATCTGTTATCGAGTTGGAACCGAACGGTATAACACCAACGTGTCTTACCTTATTATTGTAGAAAACCACAACCGATGTCGTGGAATGACCGAAGTCAACAACGGCACAGCCTATCTCACGGTCCTTGGGAGATGTCGCGCAATACGCCATTTCCAAAGGCGACACAAACAATCCAGCCGACTTGACCGACACTCTCGGAAGCGCGTCAGCCACCTTCATGTTCAAACTCTGTGTGCCGTGTATGTTCAAGAATCTTGACACGATGTTCTTGCCCTCGTAGTCCAATGGCGTTTCGCAGTCCAAGCCATCAATCTTGAACTCAAGCTCCAGAGTCATGAACGACGAGAGGTTCTCGTCCATTATGTTTTTCTCAGCATCTTTCTTCATCTGGTCGATGAGTTCCCTGCTCAGCCTTGTGTTTTCAGGATATTCGAACGGCATCGTCAACACAGACGAAGTCATAGAAAAACCGCCAAAGCCGGAATAAGCCTTGTCTATCTTGAGGTTAGTCATAGCCTTGTTATTCTCAACCACCTTCACCAAGTTAGACACCTGCAGGGCCGCGCTCGAAGGGTTCATTATCGAGCCTCGCAGCACACCCTTGGAGGCGACCTCATCAATAGAAAGGATTTCAATCCTTCCGCTGGCATCTTTCTTAGCAAGAATAGACCTGATTTTCGATGAGCCAAAATCTATGGCAAAATATAAATTACTGTCTGGCATATATAATTCTGTTTTTATTCTTCACTATTTTTTCTTTGTGCAAATCACTTGCTTCGCGAATTCCACGTTAACCGCAGAGTAGTCGCCCCAGCCGATTTTGCTCAGGCCTTTCCCATAAAACGTCTTGAGCCTCTGCAGTTTCTCCTCGTAGCCCTCCACTGTGCCGAAAACGATTTTGTGGTCGCCGAGCGTCGGTATTATCGTCAGCTTGTTGTCGTCGGAAATGACAATCTGCTGAATCTCAGCCGACCAGAACTCGTCGCGGCTCACGTACACCATAAAGTCCTTAAGCTCTGTGGTCACGAACTGTTTGTCGATGTGCCCTGTGACTATTGGGACGTAAGCATTATAATTCTCAGACAACGGAAACATTTTTCCCTCATTGTCAACATAATAGCTGTTATCATCGAGGATTCTCATGACAGGCAGTCTCTGCCATATCTTGACGCCCAAGTCGCCGCCTGGCAGATAATAGCACTCCGCCCTTCTAATCACGGAATCCTTCATCAGCAACACTTCGATGGCCTTTATGTCAATGTTTTTCTTCTTCTGACCAATCAGCTTTGGATACCTTTTCTTAATCAACGACACGACATCCGAATCGGAGACAAAACTCAGTTCGTTGGCGTCGGCAATCTCGACTTTTATGTCGCGGCAAGTCTTGTCCTCGTCCTTGCCCGAATTCGCTATAGCCACATAGACAAAGAAGCCGACCGCCACTACGACCAACACACATATTCCAATATTTCTCCATTTAACACGTCGTGCCATCACACTAAATATCAATCGTTGCGTTTGTGCATAAACTCCACAATCTTAGGTATTTCCAAGTCGATATCGCCTGCGCCTAAGGTAAGAAGAATATCAAAGTCATGTTTCTCCAGCTCGCCGATAAGTTCCGCCTTCGTCACTGCGACCTTTTTCTTCGACGTCACTTTGTCAAGTATGATAGATGACGTAACGCCAGGAATCGGTTTCTCTCTTGCCGGATAAATGTCCAGCAGCACGACATCGTCAACTATCGACAGCGCCTCGGCGAAATCCGCTGCGAGGTCTCTTGTCCTAGTATATAAATGCGGCTGGAACACAGCGCAGATTTTCAGGTCGGGATAGAGGAAACGGACCGAGTCGAGTGTCGCTTTTATCTCGGCTGGGTGATGGGCGTAATCGTCGATATAACGAGTCTCGTGTCCGCCCTTCACGTTATGATTGTGAGTCTCGAACCTGCGTT
>JAGCQO010000210.1 GCA_017965125.1 Paludibacteraceae bacterium | reverse complement strand
GTTCCCGCTGAACAGAACGATGACCACACAGCTGCTCGGCTTCGAGGGGCTGAACTACAACGTGGTTTACGCGCAGATGGGACGAGGCAAGATGGAAAGATGCGTGGCATACGCCATAGCGAGCATTGCCAACACCGTGGCGAAGATGGCCTTCGACGCGTGCATGTTCTCAAGCCAGAACTTCGGATTCGTGAAGTTAGCCGACGAATACACGACCGGCTCAAGCATAATGCCGCACAAGAAAAACCCGGACGTGTTCGAGCTGACAAGAGCGAAGTGCAACAAGCTGCAGTCGCTGCCTAACGACATACTGCTCATAACCAACAACCTGCCTTCGGGCTACTTCCGCGACTTGCAGATAATCAAGGAACTGTTCCTGCCTGCGTTCGACGAGTTGCTGAACATACTGACCATGACCGCCCACATGATGAGCGACATAAAGGTGAACGAGCACATACTCGACGACAAGAGATACGACCTGATGTTCAGCGTCGAGGAAGTGAACAGACTCGTGTTCGAGGAGGGAATGCCTTTCAGAGACGCCTACAAGAAGGTCGGCTTAGACATAGAGGCAGGCAAGTTCTCGCCAAACAAGAACATCCACCACACCCACGAGGGCAGCATAGGCAACCTGTGCACAGCCGAGGTGAAAAAGCACATGGACGAGATCGTTGAGTCGTTCGGATTCGAGAAAACTTTCAACGCGATAGAGAAACTTGTCAGAGGATAAGAATGTAGATTCATCGAAATGACAGATGCGAATCGCAACATAGATTCGAAACTGATATTGAACAGCGTCAAATTGTTGACGGCCAGTGGGGTCGGGCAGTTTGTCGCTGTTGTTATATACCCTCTTGTCACGCGACTTTACAGCCCAGACGAGCTCGGCAACCTGAGTTTGTTCTTGGCAATAGTCGGTGTCGGAGTCATCATGGCGTCGGCGCAGTACGAGAACGCCGTCGTGATAGAGAAAGACCATGCCGATGCCGCCACAGCCTTGGACCTTTGCGTTGCGCTCAACGTGCTTTGCTGCGTGATAGTGGCTGTTGTCAGTGCGGCGCTGACGTTCTCCGGCGTCTTGTCGGACTATTGGTCGGTGGCAGCCAACTGCCTTGCGCCGCTCATTTTCCTGTCGTCGTTGGGCTATGTGCTTTCGTTCTGGTGGAACAGAAACGACAATTATGGCAAAAGCGCGGTTTACAGCATTGTCCACAGTGTTACAAACAGCGTGTCGAAGGTGCTGCTCGGCTTTGTCGGGTGGCATAAGTGGGGACTTGTCATTTCGGCATTCGTGGGCCAGGTGACGGGTATTGCGGTTATGTTTTTCCGTAAGCGCAGCAGTAGCGATATCTTCAGGTTCAGCCCCAGTCTTATGGCTGCTTCGGCTCGCAGACACAAAGCGTTCGCTCTGTTCACTATGCCTCATAAGCTCGTGCATACATTGACGGTGAATATGCCGGTTTTTGTCATCTCCGCCGCATTCGACATGGTGCAGGTAGGCTTCTTCGCCTTGGCTCTGAATGTGGCTCTCAAGCCAATGTGGGCGTATGCGAGAGCAATGAATCAGGTGCTGTTCCAGAGAGTCGGCAAGAACGAGGCTTCTGGCGAGGACAGCTCCGTACTCCTCAGGAGCGTGTGCCGCAAGATGGTGCTTGTGTTCATTCCGTCGGTGGTCGTTGTGTGGATGGTTCTGCCATGGCTCACGGGGGTGCTTTTCGGCGAAGGGTGGGCTACGACAGGCGACTTGCTCAGAATGATGCTGCCGTGGATTGCCTGCTCGTTCATGGCGATTTCGCTAAACTTCGTGCCGTCGGTTTACGGCCGCCAGAAGGAGGCGTTCGTGGTGGAGTGCGTGGGCTTCGGGGTGAATGTCGCGGCTTTGGCAGTCGGCGCGTTCGTGGAGAGAAACGTCGTCGTGTGCGTGTCCATCCTGTCGATGGTCAACTGCCTTTACTCCGTGGGGCAGATATGCTGGTATCTTATGCTTGCCACTAAAAGAAACATAAAATAAACAATTTCGTATATTTGCTACTAATATGAATAATTTCGTGTACTATAGTCCTACCGAATTCGTGTTTGGTAAGGACACAGAGAGCCAGGCTGGAGAACTGGCAAAGAAGTATGGTGCCAAGAAGGTTATGATCTTCTTCGGCAAGGGTTCTGTTGTGCGCAGCGGTCTGCTCAAAAGGGTCGAGGACTCGCTGAGCAAGGCCGGTCTGGAGTTCTTCGAGTTCGGAGGCATACAGGCGAATCCGCTCATTGACAAGGCTCGCGAGGGCGTCGAGGTGGCTAAGAAGGAGCATCCCGACATGCTCATGGCTGTGGGCGGCGGTTCCGTCATCGACACTGCCAAGGCTGTCGCTGCCGGCTATTACTACGACGGCGACGTGTGGGACTTCTACTTGGGCAAATGCAAGCCGGAGAAGGCGTTGAAGGTGTCGGTCGTGCTGACTATCCCTGCGGCAGGCAGCGAAGGCTCGGGCAACTCCGTGCTGACCAACATGCAGACTAACAAGAAGCTCGGACTGAGAATGCCGCTTCTGCTTCGTCCTGTGTTCTCGATCATGAATCCGGAACTGACATACACACTGCCGCCCTACCAGACTGCATGCGGCATCTCGGACATGATGGCGCACATAATGGAGCGCTACTTCACCAACACACAGAACGTGTTCGTGACCGACGAGTTCTGCGAAGGACTGCTCAGAGCCATCATCAGCGAGTCGCCTAAGGTGTTCGCCAATCCGGAGGACTATGAGGCGAGAGCCAACATCATGTGGGCCGGCACGATGGCGCACAACGACGTCTGCGGCGTAGGCCGTGAGGAGGACTGGACATCGCACGGCATAGAGCACGAGCTGAGCGCGATAGACGACACTATAGCACACGGCGCCGGTCTGGCAGTCGTGTTCCCGGCGTTCCTCGACGCAGCGCTCAAGAAGAACCCTTCGAAGGTGGCGCAGTTCGCCGTGAAGGTGTTCGGCGTGCAGCCAAAGGCGAATGACACCGAGACAGCGAAAGAAGGCGTGGCTAAGCTCAGAGAGTTCTTCAAGTCGATAGGCATGCCTGTGACACTGACTGAGCTCGGCGCGCAGAACGTGTCGATAGACGACGCTGTGGAGCATCTCCGCGCCAACCGTGGCGACTCTATCGGATTCTTCGTCAAGCTGACGATGGAGGAAGTCAAGGACCTTCTTAACGCAGTGAAATAACAAACCAAAAGCAATATTTATGAGCAATTCCGTATGGCGTAAAACCGTCGTCGCAACGTTGGCGTTCATGTCGGCCACGTGCGCATCTGCCGTCTCTAATGAAACATTGACGCAGCTCAAGAAATTCTACGAGGCCAAGGCCCGAGTTTCCGGCATGTATGTCGATGCAGTGTCGGACAGCGCGCTGATAGACTATGCCATCACTGGAATGCTCCAGAAGTTGGACCCCCACTCTGTTTACATCCCGAAGTCGGAGATGCAGCAGATGAACGAGCCGCTTGTCGGCGAGTTCGAGGGCATCGGCGTGCAGTTCATCATGCTCAAGGACACTCTGCACGTGGACGCTGTAATCCCCGGCGGACCGGCTGAAAAGGTCGGAATCTTAGCCGGCGACCGCTTCACCAAGGCGAACGACACAATCATATCCGGCGTGAAAATGACGTCGAGAGACATAATGAAACGTCTGCGCGGCAAGAAAGGCACATCGGTCAACATAACCGTCGTGCGCCGCGGCGTCAAGGAGCCGTTCGAGTTCAAGGTCATAAGAGACAAGATACCTCTGCACAGCGTAAAAGCGGCCTACATGGTGTCGCCAGAGGTGGGTTACATAAAGCTGACAGTCTTCTCCGAGACGACCAAGAAGGAGTTTGACGAGGCGCTCAAGAACCTGAAGAAAGCCGGCATGAAGGACCTCATCTTCGACCTTCAGGGCAACGGCGGAGGCTATCTGAGGGCAGCATCGAGCATCGCCGACGAGTTTCTTGACGGCAGGCAGATGATCGTTTACACAAAAGGCAGAGCAGCAAAGGAGACCTACAAATCGACTCCGGGCGGCAACTTCGTGGACGGACGCATCGTCTTCCTCGTCGACGAGTCGTCGGCATCGGCGAGCGAGATTCTCGCCGGAGCGATGCAGAACAACGACAGAGCCGTCATCGTGGGCAGGAGGACATTCGCCAAGGGACTCGTGCAGATGCCTGTGGCGCTGAACGACGGCTCGGGCATGCGCATCACCGTGGCGAGATACTACACGCCTTCGGGCAGATGCATACAGAAATCGTATGCCGACGGTGTGGAGAAATACAAAAGAGACGTGATAGACCGATACAACCACGGAGAGTTAGTGTCGGCCGACAGCATCCACTTCCCCGACTCGCTCAAGTTCGAGACGCTCAACCTGCACAGGACCGTTTACGGCGGAGGAGGCATCATGCCCGACTATTTTGTGCCGATAGACACGACGGCCCAGTCGCTCTACCTGACCAAAATCGTGGCAAAGGGCGTGGTCAACGGCTATGCGTCGGACTTTCTGCAGAAGCATGAGTCGGAACTGAAGAAAAAGTACGACAACGTGGACACGTTCATAAAGTCGTTCGAGCTGGCCGACTCCTATCTGAAGGAACTGAAGAGCAAGGCCACGGCCGAGGGCGTCGAGTTCAACGAGGCCGAGTTCAAGAAATCGACTCCGCTGATAAAGCAGCAGCTCAAGGCGCTTTTCGCACGCCGCCTGTTCGGCACCGACGGCTTCTACAAAACCATCAACGCCTTCGACGACTCCTACATCAAAGCCCTCGAAATCCTATCGACAGAAGGCATGTACGACAAGATTCTGAACAAAGGCTCGAAGAAATAAGAGCCGGGGTTAATAAAGATTTTCAGGCAAGGCAACTTTAGACATCTAAGGTTGCCTTCTTTTTTGCGTCCGTGCCGCCGCCCACGGTCAAATGGCCGTTGACTGATTGGCCACAATGAGATTCCTTTGTATCTATTCGCAATCAACACAAAGGAATATGACACTTCAGGAAAAACTCGGCAAAGCGCAACATATCAATCTTCAGGAGGGAAAGAGATTAGAACCCTGTCCTGAATGGCAAAACTTCATTTGCCGAAACGAACAAAGGCTCGCCCTGCATAGATGAGCCGTCCTCTATTCTATGCTTGTCTTTCAATGTCTTCAACAACTCAACAATATCCAGTTTTCCCAAAGTGACTTCCTCATCGAAGCGGAAGAAGAAATAAGAACCTTTCACATCGAATGGATACCACGTGCCTTTCATACGTTCTTCCGTCACTTTACTGGCGGTGTCCTTTACATGGAACACATGATACGCTCCTGTTTTCTCCACGCCATCAGTGTAAAGAATAACAAACTGCACGTTCTGCTTTTTATAAAAATCTGACGAATGAGCGCCTTCTCTGGGTTCTTCTCCTCTTAATTGCAATCGTACGTTATACACCAAGCTGCCCTTG
>JAGCQO010000209.1 GCA_017965125.1 Paludibacteraceae bacterium | reverse complement strand
GCGCACGACGCCCCACGACACATACAACACGATGAACGCGGCTATGGCGCGCTTCGAAGCCAACGCCCGACGCAGCCTGCTACCCTGCGAACTGACGAGTAGCGCCGCAAAATAAAGGAAGCCGAGCGGAAGGAAGTAATTGCACTTCAGCGCATCGACAAACCGCAGATTCGCCAGGTTGTAGAGCTGGCGCTGAAAGCCGCAGCCCGGACAACTGAAGCCGGTCAATGACTTTATCACACACTTGGGCGCAAGATGGCTGTGCGTCGGGTCGTAGTGCCGATACAACACAACCACGCCTGCTGCCGCGACAATCAGCAGCAGAACCAGCAGTATCCTCTTTCTGGCGTCCAATACGCTACAACGACAATCCGCCAGCCAATGCTCCCACAGCAATCAGAGCCACATACAACAGCACATAGCCCACGGCGATAGCGATGCCTGAGAAGAACGCATACTTCGCCCACTTCTTGGCCTTCGCAGCCTCATCCTCCGCCTCCTGCAGGAAGCCCTGACGCCAGAGGTCCTCCACCTTTATAGAGTGAATGAGCGACACGATGCCGAACGGCAGACAGCAGAATATAAGCGACAGCACTGCCCACGCCAGATAGTCGTTAGGTGGCGGCACACGCTTGCCGTTCTCGTTGTTTCTTGGAATTTCGTTATTTTCCATAATCATAATTATAAGGGTTATTATTCTCTTTCAATTATACCTCTCAGCCCTGGCCACGCGTCGATGTCCAGACGGCTCTCCACTTGCTTCTCCACCACGTCCGGGAGCGCAGGGACGAAGTCGAGCTTCGTCAGTCGCTCGATGCCGTCCACAGGATGAATGGAGCTCTGGATTCTTCCTCCGTCCACATTCCTGTACATCACGCCGAACGCCTCCGCACGCTTGCCGTCGTAGCGCAGAACCACCTTGTAAAAAGCCTTGGGAACAAAGATTCCGCTGCCTATCCTCTCGCAATCGGCCGACACTATCGGTCCGGTCACGACATACAAGTCGCCAAGCCCGTCCTTCGTCCAGTTTCGGCAGGCGTCCTCAAGGTCTCGCCACGCCTTGTTGTCCTGGTTCAACGCCTTCGTCTGCGGACAAATGTTCGTCATGAGAAACGTCTCATCGGCAGCCTTCATGCTCCATTTGCAATCGGCGTACGGACACATGTGCCCACGCTGGTAGCCGGTCTCACGATAGCGGTACTCGTAATGCTCCACTGGGTTCTCCACCTCGTCGTCCCTGTGGAACTTGAACATTTTCCGTTCGATGCCAGGCACGGGCGACTCCAAGTGCGCCTTCGTCAGCCGCCACGCCACCCAGTTGGGCAGTCGCGTGTCCTTGTTGTATGACGCCACGTAGCCTTCGCGCACAAGCACCTGGCTGGAGACACCCTTAGGCACATCGCAGCGCAGCAGGTCGGTCTGAGCAGACAAACTGCCCGCCGCCATCAGCATAAGCAACAATATCAGGTCTTTCACAAGCGATTGCCTCATTTTTTCATACCTTTATGGCTGTCTTTATTCAGTCAGGCATTTCTGACAAAAATAAGAAAATATGCAAATTTTATTGCACGGTTTTTGCGACAAACCTGTTTTAAAAAGCTGTTTAAATTTCATTTCGGAATTATCCGAAAGATGCTTTTGAGTAGATTTTGTTTTCTTGCTAGGAATAGCAGGCTAAAAGGGTACAGGCTAAATATGCCAAAAACAGGCCCAAAGAAACCGAAAAACAGCTTTTGTATAACTCAATAAAATTCAAACAACTTCTAAAAACTCAGATATTATGAACATAGGCAAATTAGGAATAACAGCAGCTCTGATTGCGAGCACGACATTGACACACGCCTCTGCTGCACTCAAAGACGAAGCCAGCAAAGTGTTAGGCGAGGACGTAACCGAGGCTTGGAGCAGCGATAGATACGAGGTTTTCAATGCTCAAGACAAAGACGGATGGATAATAATAGACGCCAACGGAAAGGAAATAGCCAAAGGCGAGAGCGGAAATCTGCAAGAAGGAGACTTGCCTCCGTTTATGCAACTCATGCTTGACAATTACAAGCCAAGCGACTCCACTTCCGTGTCATTTAGAGCCTCGCT
>JAGCQO010000208.1 GCA_017965125.1 Paludibacteraceae bacterium | reverse complement strand
CTGCGACAACAAAGACGACGACGAACCGTCAGCGCCATCAACGCCAGCCGTGGACAACAGCAAGACCGTGACAATAAAAGACGAAACGGAAGTCACGTTCGTTGACCTCGGACTGCCTTCCGGCACTCTGTGGGCTGAACGAAACGTCGGCGCGGCAACTCCCGAAGCCAACGGCGACTACTACGCCTGGGGCGAGACCGAACCTAAGACTGAATACACCGAGGACAACTACACACACGCCACCAAAGAAAAAGACGATAACCTGTCTCTTCTGTGGGGATACGAGGTTTTCCGATACATCTACGCCGACTTGGGCGAAGACATATCCGGCACTCAGCACGACGCCGCCACAGCGAACTGGGGCGAAGGCTGCGCAATGCCGACCAAGGCACAATCGGAAGAACTCGCCAACTCGAAATACACCGTTTGGCAGAAGACCTTGCGCAACGGCAAGAACGGCTACCTCGTGAAGAGCAAGCAGAACAGCAACTCCATCTTCATCCCTATGGCTGGATACATCGCTGGCACAGACGTGGCTCTCGACGGCGAACGCGGCTACAACTGGACATCTACGCTCTTTGCCGACCCAAGCTCCAACAGCGGTGCCACCTACCTCTACTTCAGCGAGATAGACGGCAGCATCACGACACGATACCAACGCAGTTACGGACTCACGGTGCGTCCGGTATCGAAATAAAAGCGAATATATTGAAACAAAAAAATCTGTTGCCAGATTTGCCAACCGTTTTTTTATCCTTTGAAAATCCGTTTTGCAAACTGTAGTTGACAAAATCGCTGATATGTTTTTCCGTATGCTTCATTCCGTCCTCATTCCTGCCTTTTCACAAGAATACAGAAAACGCTATAGCAAAGCAATCAAGCCAAACAAAAAAGCCCGGGAAAAAGACCCGAGCTTTCGTGTTATTACGTTGTGCGTTATTCTTAGAACAGCACTCCGATAGCGAGTTCAAGAATATGAGGCAGGAAAGTCACGTTCTGTGTGTAAACCTTGTCCTCAGAGTCTGCCACGTTAAGAGAAGCGGCTGGATTGAACATGCCGTCTCTGTAGAAATACATGTTCGACATGCTGCCCTTGTATCTGATTTTTCCTGTCAGAGTCACAGCATCCAAGTCGTACTCCGCACCGACAGCGAGTCCGTATGTTCCACGAATACGCATAGGGTCGTAGCTGTATGTCTTTCTCTTGTAGTTGTCAAGGGCATAAGTGCCGTAATCCTTCATTGTCGCGTTGCCGTGAACAGTAATCGCGAGACCGAGGTTCAAGTGAGCGGCGAAGCGCCAGTTGTTGAACGAGCCTGTACGCAGACGCACACCGATAGGAATCTCGAACTCGCCGAAGTTGTACTTCACACGCTCCTTGCTTGGCGCGCCTATCGCGAGGGACGCAGCAGCATTTGCGCTTCCGTTCTTCGCAGCCGAAGCGAGGTTTCCCTCCAGGAATCCGCCGTAGCTGTTGTAGTTAAGTCCGGTGAAGAGAGAATAGCGGTTCTCGTCGCCGTAGTTGAAGTAAACGACCAGTCCACCGTTGAACTTCATCTTCGCACCGTCGGTCTCGACTTCTGCGTGGTCTGTCATGCCCAACCATGTCACAGCAGGAGAAATCTCAAGTCCGAATGTCACCTTGCCTTCCTCGGCCGAAGCCTTTCCAGCAGTCAGCAGCATAGCCGCAGCTGCCAAACAAAAAATACTCTTTTTCATAATTTTTTATGCGATATTGATTATTCTCGAAAAAACGATTACAAAGATAAAACAAAAAACATTGTGATAATTTAAACAATCACATATTTAGACCACGCAAGTGACATATTCAAAAAGAATTATGAGTAAAAACGCACATAAAGAAACAAAAATTCTTATCTTTGCAAGCTAACTTTGTAAAGCAAACAACAGAAGATGTCATTTAAGTTCGCGATAAAATCAACATTGGCCATGACCATGACTGCGCTTGCCGCACTGACACTGGGTTCATGCAGCCAATACGACAAATTGCTGAAGAGCAATAACAACGAGCTTAAATACAAAGAGGCGAAAAGATATTACGAAGAAAGGCACTACATGAAGGCATACACACTGCTGGAAAATGTAGCGAACTACTACAAGGGAACTGAGGAAAGCGACGAGGTTTTGTTCCTCATCGCCGAGTCATACAGAAAAAACAAGGACTACATAATAGCCAACAACTATTACAACACCTACGTGAAGAGCTTCCCAACCGGAAACCACGTGGAAGAATGCTGGTTCTTGGCAGGAAAGTCGCTCTACGAATTGTCGCCCGACGCCAGACTCGACCAGACGGAGACAATCAATGCGCTGAACGCGCTGGAGGAATACACACAGCTGTTTCCAAACGGTCAGTTCACCGAGGAGGCGAACAAACTAATCTCCGAGATGAGAGACAAGCTCGCGACCAAGGCTTACTTGAGCGCAAAACTGTATTACAACCTCGGCAACTACCTCGGCAACAACTACTTGTCGGCCGTAGTGACTGCCCAGAACGCGCTGAAGGACTTCCCTGAGACGAAGCTGAGAGAGGACCTGTCTTTCTTGATACTGAAATCGAAGTACGAGCAGGCGAGAAAGAGCGTGCAGAGCAAGAGGACACAGAGATACATAGACACCGTTGACGAATATTTCAACTTCAAGAGCGAATATCCCAACGGCAAGTACATAAAAGAAGCGAACAAGATTTACGATAATTCGAAGAATCACGCAAAGACTGACGATTAAACAGAATAACAAAATAAAATTCAAATAACACAAACCATGGATTTCAAGAAAACAAACGCACCTGTAACAACAGTCACAAGAGACGTAAACTCAATGCTTAAGAACGACATGAACGTTTACGAGCTGGTTAATGTTCTTGGAAAGAGAGCCAACCAGATAAGCATCGAGCTGAAGAACGAATTGGAAAAGAAGCTGCAAGAGTTCGCTTCTTACACAGACAATCTTGAAGAGGTTTTTGAGAACAGAGAGCAGATCGAGATTTCACGTTACTACGAGAAGCTGCCAAAGCCAACTCTGATCGCAACACAGGAGTACACAGACGGCAAGTTGTACATACGCGACACTGCTTCTAACGCGAAACTGAAGAAATAAACAAAAAAGGCTTCACCAAAGGCGGAGACAAACGCCGGTGAGACAAAACAAGAATAAGGACAAGTCGAAAGTTGGGAAGATGAAAACCAAACAGAAGCTTGTCCTTTAATTATATAGAAACGATGTCAAGACTTGAAGGAAAGCACATTCTGCTGGGAATAACAGGAAGCATCGCCGCATACAAAAGCGCGCAGATAGCAAGACTCCTCGTCAAGG
>JAGCQO010000207.1 GCA_017965125.1 Paludibacteraceae bacterium | reverse complement strand
TGGTCTCAAGCACGTTTCTTCTGTAGCACTTGAATCCGGCAGTGGTGTCCGCCACGTTGATGCCGAGCACGAATCTCACATACTTCGACGCGAAGTACGACATCAGCACTCTGCTCATAGGCCAGTTCACGACGTTCACGCCCGACACGTATCTCGAGCCGATGGCCACGTCCGCGCCGTCCTCGGCGCAAGCCTTGTACAGCCTGACGAGGTCCTTTGGGTTGTGCGAGAAGTCGGCGTCCATCTCGAAGATGTAGTCGTATCCTTTCTCAATCGCCCACTTGATACCGGTGATGTAGGCTGTGCCAAGACCGAGCTTGCCTTTGCGCTCGATGATGTGCAGCCTGCCGCCGAATTCGCCTTGCAGACCTTTCACGATGTCGGCGGTGCCGTCGGGGCTTCCGTCGTCGATTATCAGTACGTCAAAGTCTTTCTCGAGTCCGAACACGGCTCTTATTATGCTCTCGGCATTCTCCTTCTCGTTATAGGTAGGGATTATTACAACGCTGTCTGACACTGTGTTATGCTGTTTAAAGTGTTGATTTTCTTTTTAGTGCGATAAACATTCGCATTAACTCGCAAAGATAGCAAATTAAATCCCACAAGTCTTTAATTTGACGGCAGTTTCTGCCTCGCTCTTATGCTTAATTAATAGCGCCGTATCAGCAGGGGCGGGGTTGGGGGAAACAAAGAAGAGCGCCGATTGCTCAGCGCTCCTCAGTCAGTTATGAGAAAAAATCTGCTTATTTAGCCTTTCCCTGGTTAGCTACAGCCTCCATGAGCTTCTTGATTGTCTCAGGGTCGCCCAGGAAGTAGTCCTTAACGAGCTTGAGGTCATCGTCGAACTCGAATACGTAAGGAATTGCTGTAGGGAGGTTCAGTCCGTTGATTGCCTCGTCTGAGATGCCCTTCAGGTGCTTAACGATACCTCTAAGGCTGTTGCCGTGAGCCACAACGAGCAAGCTGTCCTCGTTCTTGAGTCTTGGGAAGATCTCGCACTCCCAGTAAGGCATTACTCTTGCGATAGCGTCCTTCAGCGACTCTGTTCTTGGAACGTACTCGTCAGGCACGCCGGCGTATCTTGGGTCCTTGGCTGAGTTTCTCTCGTCGCTTTCTGCGATAGCGTCAGGAGCGATGTCGTAGCTTCTTCTCCAGATGTGCACCTGCTCGTCGCCGTACTTCTCTGCAGTCTCGCTCTTGTTCAGTCCCTGGAGCATTCCGTAGTGCTTCTCGTTGAGTCTCCAAGTCTTGTCTACTGGTATCCAGTCGAGGTCCATCTTGTCAAGGATGCCGTTCAATGTCTTCACAGCGCGCTTCAGGTAAGAAGTGTATGCTCTGCTGAATGTGAAACCTGCCTTCTTGAGTTCCTCGCCAGCCTTTGCTGCCTCCTCGATTCCCTTTGGGCTGAGGTCAACGTCTGTCCAACCTGTGAAGCGGTTCTCTAAATTCCACTGGCTCTGTCCGTGGCGTACCAATACGATTCTTTTCATCTTTTTGTTTGTGTTTTTATGCGTTTATGAATATTATGTCGCTTGTTTAAAACTTTGACTTGCAAATGTAATGAGTTTTTTCGTCTTTATCAATTGTTTGAAAACGCCTTGATCATAGCAGTTTGGAAATATGATTGCCAGCGATGACGGCGAGGAATCCCAGCAGCACGCTCCCGGCGATGTACAGCGCCATGTATCCGAACTGCTCCTCTTTCATCATCATGTTGCCTTCGTTTATGAATGTCGAGAAGGTCGTGAACCCTCCGCAGAATCCGGTCGTCAGCAAAAGTCTTGTGCCTGGGCTCATCATTCCGCTGTTCGCCGCCGTCCCGGACAGTATGCCTATTATCAGACATCCGATTATGTTGACCGCCATTGTGCCGAGGGGGAAGTTTAACGCCGTGGCGGTCTGCAGCGCTTTTGATATGACGTACCTCAGCGAGCCGCCCACAAAGCTGCCGCAGCCGGCTAATAGTATTTCTTTTATCATATATCTTGTGTTTATGTGTTATAGCAAAAAGAAAACGGCTCTGTTTTTTTAGAGCCGCTTTGTGTCTTTTGTCCGCTGAGCCGGATTAACCTACAGCGCCGTGATACTTCAGCTTGCCTTCGTAAACCTCGACAGGCAGCTCTGCAACGTACTTTCTGCCATCCTTGAGCACAATCTCCACGTATGCGTATGAGAATGCCTCTGGGTCGTCGCTT
>JAGCQO010000206.1 GCA_017965125.1 Paludibacteraceae bacterium | reverse complement strand
GGTCATCCCCGACAAGGGCGTTATGCACATCATATTCGCCTTTTGCCGTGCGTGGCATTGCCCAATCGTTCCAACGATAACCCTCAGCAATCACAGGGGTATAGGTTTTGTCTTGGAGTTCGGCTTCCATTCGCCGTGTCTTTTCAAGGTCATCAAGATATTTAAGGAACAGAATCCATGATTTCTGTTCGATATAATCAAGTTCGCTGCCACATCCTTCGTCAGTTCTCAGGATGTTGTCGATGTTTTTAAAGGTTTGTTCAAATGCCATAGTCAAGAGTTTTAGGCTTCAAACTCTCACTCTGCACAAAAGAAAAGGCGTAAACCGTTCCGTTTTTTGCTTATTAGAAGTGAATGGCTCTGGTAAACCGACGTAGCTAATAAGCACGAAACGGTTCACACCCTAAGGCGTGAACCTCTCGCTTGCTTACCCTCGCTACTTGAAAAAATTTACCAGATTTCACCAAGTGAGAATAAGAGCGTAAAGCTCAGAATGTTATTTAGAATCTAATTTGTCTGTGTTTTTATGCTTGTTTTGATTTTGTAAAAGTAGCAAAAAATCTTTTCTCTGTTGTGTTTTGGGCAACATTACCGTTCTTGCAATGTACAATAACCCATCAATCCGTTTGTATGTTGTAGGGGCGAATAATTATTCGCCCCTACGTGTTCAATGACCATTACGCTTCGCTCCCTTCGGCTTCGCTCAGGGACCGGATAGCAGTGACCGAATAGCAGCGACTGGGTATAAAAAAAGAGCGACTTGAGAAAGCCGCTCTTTCTTTATCGTGTTCAGAGTGTTATTAGATTCCGAACAAAAGCTTGAGACCGCCGTCAACGCCGCTGAATCCCATGAATGCGAGAGAAAGCAGTCCGGCAGTTATCATCACGATGCTTATGCCCTTCACTCCCTTAGGAAGCTCAACGAGGTCGAGCTGCTCTCTTATAGCTGCGAAGATGATAAGAGCCAGCGCGAAGCCAATGGCTGTTGCGAAAGCATAAACAACGCTCTGAAGCAGGTTGTAGTTCTTTTGTATCACACCGATGGCCACACCCAGCACACAGCAGTTGGTCGTGATGAGCGGAAGGAAGACGCCGAGTGCACCGTAGAGGGCTGGCGACACTTTCTTAAGCACGATCTCCACCATCTGCACCAAAGACGCGATGACAAGGATGAATGTCAGTGTCTGCAAGTAGTTGAGGTTGTTTGGTGTCAGGATGTAAGTCTGGATGAGGAATGTCACGATAGTGGCGAGTGTGAGCACGAATGTAACGGCAGCACCCATACCTGTCGCGGTTGACACTTTCTTTGATACTCCAAGGAAAGGACATATTCCCAAGAATTGAGACAACACAACGTTGTTAACGAAGATTGCCGCTATGAATATAAGTAAGTATTCCATATCTTGATTCTTTTATTGGTTCATGATTAGGTTAGTTCTTCACGCCGCGGATCTTGTTGACGATGGCTGTCAGGAATCCAAGAGTGATGAATGCTCCTGGAGGCAGTACGAACATCAATGCTCCGAAGTCTTCTGGGAACACGGTGAGGTCGAAAATCTTGCCGGTTCCGAGGAACTCTCTGCATCCGCCGAGCAGTGTCAGCGCGAATGCGAATCCGAGTCCGATGCCGATGCCGTCGAAGATGGACTCTAATGGTCCGTGCTTGCTTGCGAATGACTCTGCACGTCCGAGTATTATACAGTTAACCACGATGAGCGGAATGAATATACCGAGCGATGCGTTCACTTCTGGAACATAAGCCGCCAGCAGCATCTGAAGCACAGTCACGAATGTGGCGATGATACAGATGTAAACAGGGATGTGAACCTTGTCTGGTGTTATGTTCTTGATGAGTGATATAACGAGGTTTGAGCAGATGAGCACGAAGCATGTCGCCAGTCCCATAGACAAACCGTTGATGGCAGATGATGTTGTTGCCAAGGTAGGACACATACCGAGCACCAGCACGAACACTGGGTTCTCTTTTACAAGTCCGTTTAATAAAATATCAATGTATCTTTTCATATTGTGTCCTCCTTTATTTAGCTTCTTCAACATTAGCGTTTACAGAGTCTGCCGCAGCCACAGTTGCCTGTGTGTTGCAGTCGGTTGCAGGTGCTGCTTGTGCAGATGCTGTGTAAGCCTCGTTAACTGCCTTCAGGAATGCTCTTGAGGTGATTGTCGATGCTGTGATGGCGTCAACTTCGCCTCCGTCCTTGCTTACAGTGAGGTTGTTCTTCGCAGGGTTCTTTCCTATGATGTCGCCCTTGCCGCCTTTCTGGAACCAGTCGGTAGCCTTGGCGCCAAGTCCTGGAGTCTCTGCGTGTCCGAGGATTGTGTAGCCGAGTATGTTGCCCTCAGCGTCGAATCCGGTCAGCACCTTCAGGTCGCCGCCGAAGCCCATTGTTGTGCTTTCCACAGCGTTGCCTATTGCGTTGCCGTTCTCGTCGGTCACGTTGTAAACAACGAAGGTCTTGTCGTCTATTTTCACGGAATCAGTCTTTGTCTTGATGTTTGGGTTACCGCCCATCACCTTCACGATTCCGTCCTTTGTAGCCTGTTCGTTGACTTCCTTGATAGGTCCTTCTGTGACAGAGTTGACGAATGCAAGAAGTCCGCCTGTGACAATTGCTGTTGCTGTCAACACAACTGTCATATTGAGTAATGAATTCGATAGTTTCTTCATGGTGTCTTATTTTTTAGCGACCTCGCCAAATCTCTTTGGCTTGCAGTATGTGTTGATAAGTGGTGTGAACGCATTCATGATGAGGATAGCGAATGACATACCTTCTGGGTAAGAACCGAAGTTACGTATCACTATGGTCAGGAATCCGATAGCCACACCGTAGATTATTTGTCCCTTGGCTGTCATAGGCGAAGTCACGTAGTCTGTTGCCATGAAGATGGCTCCGAGCAGGAGACCTCCCGACAGGATGACTGCGACTGGGTTTGCGTATATTGGGTTAGCCAAGTGCAT
>JAGCQO010000205.1 GCA_017965125.1 Paludibacteraceae bacterium | reverse complement strand
TGGTGAACGGCAAGGAGCTGGCTAATGCTTATTCCGAGCTGAACGACCCAATAGACCAGGAGGAGCGCTTCATAGAGCAGATGAAGCTCGCAGACAAGGGTGATGACGAGGCAATGATCATCGACCAGGACTTCTTGCGCGCTTTGCAGTACGGCATGCCTCCAACATCAGGTATCGGCATAGGCATCGACCGTCTCACAATGCTCATGACCGGCAAGACATTCATCCAGGAGGTGATACTCTTCCCTCAGATGAAGCCAGAAAAGAAGGCAGTGAAGGATTCAGCAGAAAAGTACACCGAGATAGGAATTGCAGAAGAGTGGGTAGAGCCGCTGCAGAAGATGGGTTTTGACCAGGTGGCAAAGCTGAAGGGATTGAACCCAAACAAGTTGTTCCAGGACATGTGCGGATACAACAAGAAGAGCAAGCTCGGTCTGAAGAATCCATCAAAGGAAGAAATCGAGAACTGGGTGAATTAAAAACGGAGTTTAATAAAAAAACAAGAATATGGGATTTCCAGGAACAGTTGCTGTGATGGGCGGAGGAAGCTGGGCTACGGCTATAGCGAAGATGGTGTTGTCCACACAGGCTGAGATAATGTGGTATATGCGTCGTCAGGAGCAGATTGATGATTTCAAGCAGCAGAGCCGCAATCCATCTTATCTGACAGGCGTAAAATTCGATACTTCTCGAATTCATTTCACATCAAAGATAAACGAGGTGGCGACAAAGGCAGACACTCTGATATTTGCAATGCCATCGCCATTCCTCAAGAATCACCTCAAGAAACTGAGAAAGCCGATTAAGGACAAGTTCGTCATTTCTGCGATAAAGGGTATCGTCCCAGACGAGAACATGATTATGACTGATTTCTTTCATCAGTGCTACGGCGTGCCAGAAGAAAATCTGGCAGTTCTCGCAGGACCGAGCCATGCCGAGGAGGTCGCAATGGAGCGTCTGAGCTATCTGACATTCGGATGCAAGGACAGAGAGAAGGGCAAGGAGGTTTGCAAGCTTTTCAACTCGCATTATATTATATGTAACACGACCGACGATGTGCAAGGCATAGAAATCGGTTCGGTGATGAAGAACATCATGGCGATAGCAGCCGGCATCTGCCACGGATTGAAGTACGGAGACAACTTCCAGGCTGTGCTTATATCGAACGCCATAGCTGAGATAAAGCGTTTCTGCAACGCATGTTACCCTCAGCAGAGAAACATCGACGACTCGGCTTACCTCGGCGACTTGCTCGTGACTTCTTACTCGAAATTCTCGAGAAACCGTCTTTTCGGAACCATGATAGGCAAGGGCTATTCGGTGAAAGCGGCTCAGATAGAGATGGAGATGATCGCGGAAGGATATTACGCAGCCAAGTGTATCAGAGAGATGAACGACAATTATCACGTTGTGATGCCAATTACAGACGCTGTGTATAATATACTTTATAACCATATTTCTCCAGCGATAGAGATTAGAGAATTGGCTATTAAACTCAGATAAATGTTAAACCTTAAATAATAATCACTATGAAGAATATTACACTTTCTGTCGAAAAGGTTTTAGGTTTTATACCTCAGGAGAAGATAAACTCATGTGCCGACGCTGTGGCAAAGGCTCAGGAAGCTCTTGAAAACGGCACAGGAAAGGGCAACGACTTCCTCGGTTGGCTGCACTTGCCATCATCAATCACAGATGCTGACCTCAAGGACCTTGAGGACACAGCGAAAGGTCTGAGAGAGAGCTGCGAGGCTGTCGTAGTTGCAGGTATCGGAGGTAGTTATCTTGGCGCAAAGGCCGTGATAGAGGCTCTTCAGAGCTCATTCGAATGGCTCAAGGACAAGAAAGGCCCTGTGATGCTGTTCGCAGGAAATAATATTTCTGAGGATTATTTGGCTGAATTGCTTGATCTGCTCAAAGGCAAGAAGTTCGGCATCATAAACATCTCAAAGTCAGGCACAACAACAGAGACAGCTTTGACATTCCGTCTGCTGAAGACATTGTTGGAGCAGCAGGTTGGCAAGGACGAGGCAAGAAAGAGAATCGTCGCTATAACTGACTCGAGCAAGGGCGCTCTCCGCAAGCTTTCTACTCAGGAAGGCTACAAGACATTTGTAATTCCAGACAATGTCGGCGGACGTTTCTCTGTGCTGACTCCGGTAGGTTTGTTGCCAATAGCGGTTGCTGGATTTGACATCCGTGCTTTGGTGGCAGGTGCAGTCGAGATGGAGAACAAGTGCTGCAAGTGTGTGAAGTTCGAGGAGAACCCAGCTGCAGTTTATGCTGCGACTCGTAACTTGCTCTACAAGGACGGCAAGAAGATAGAGATTCTTGTGAATTATCATCCAAAGCTCCATTTCTTGGCAGAGTGGTGGAAGCAGCTTTACGGCGAGAGCGAAGGCAAGGACAAGAAAGGCTTGTTCCCTGCTTCTGTTGACTTCACAACTGACCTTCACTCAATGGGCCAGTGGATACAGGATGGCGAGAGAATCATCTACGAGACAGTAATCTCAGTTGAGACTCCAGCCAAGAAACTCGAGTTCCCAAGCGACGCAGAGAACCTTGACGGATTGAACTTCCTTGCGGGCAAGAGAATCGACGAGGTCAACAAGATGGCGGAGTTGGGTACACAGATAGCACACGTGGACGGCGGAGTGCCAAACATCCACATCTCAGTGCCAGAACTGTCGGAGGCTTACATCGGTCAGCTCATCTACTTCTTCGAGAAGGCATGCGGCATAAGCGGCTATCTGCTCGGTGTTAACCCATTCGACCAGCCAGGCGTTGAGGCTTACAAGAAGAACATGTTCGCACTGCTCGAGAAGCCAGGATATGAGGCTGAGACAGCGGCTATGAAGGAAAGATTAGGCAAGAAATAATCATCCTTTCAGATATTTGCACAAGCGCCGTAGAGAGAAATCTATGGCGCTTGTTGTTTCATGATAGCCGCGTCATTTAGAAATAATTTAATGGCGAAATGTGTAATTGTGCAAATTGTTGTTTTCCTTTGCATTAAAAAGCTGTTTTTCTATTTATTGGGGTCTGTTTTACACCCCTCGAATAAATCTGAAATAAAATTCAAACTGCATCTAATGTATTATAGATAATTTAGAGAAAATGAGAAAAATGAAAGATTTACTGCTGGTTGTGTTCGCAGCGATGTTTGTTACCACGAGTTACGCACAGAAGGACGATGTCACGCTCTACTTCACTGTCGATGAGATGCCTGACCTCATTAAATGCCTGCCAGCGCCGCCGGACACGTGCAGCCCTGAGTTTGCCAACGACATTTTGCGCTACATGTGGGGCAAGCAGCAGAGACTCGACTCGGCGCGTGCTGCCATAGCCATAAGAGATGCCGTGTGGTCGTTCGACGCGCTGTTTGCGGAATTCAACATCCCTTTCGGTCTTGAAATTTCTAAAACCGGCACACCAGAAATATACAAGCTGCTCATAAACGGCATTTCGACAATAGACCAGACACGTCGCCGTCCAAAGGCTTACTATATGCGCAAACGTCCGTTCGTGCGTTTCAACGAGCACATGCTCTCGACATGGGAGGAGAAGGACCTTTACAACGAAGGCTCATATCCTTCGGGCCACACACAGCGCGGATTCGCATGCGCTTTGTTGCTCTCTGAGATAAACCCAGCCAACGCCGACACCATCCTGAAGCGCGGATACATCTACGGCGAGAGCCGTGTCAT
>JAGCQO010000204.1 GCA_017965125.1 Paludibacteraceae bacterium | reverse complement strand
CCTGGAGACCGGCGTCGGCAGGGTGTTCACCAATGCGGAGTGCTGCTTCGGCTACCGCGACAGCATTTTCAAGCGTGCCGACTACCGCCGCTACGCCGTTGTGCGTGTGACTTACCGCCTGAGCCTTGTGCCTCGCTTCAGCCTCGACTACGGCAACATCAAGTCCAAACTCGAGGGCGTGGAAGTCAACCTGAAGAATGTTCGTGAGGCGGTCATCGCCATACGCGAGTCCAAGCTGCCAGACCCGAAAGTGACCGGCAACGCAGGCTCGTTCTTCAAGAACCCTGTCGTGGCGGAGTCCAAGGCCGACGAGCTGCTCAAGGATTATCCTGAAATGCCGCACTTCGCTGTCGATGGCGGCGTGAAGATACCTGCGGCATGGCTCATCGAGCAGTCGGGGTGGAAGGGACGTCAGCTCGGCAATGCGGCGGTCGATGCCAGGCAGCCGCTTGTGCTTGTCAACTACACTGGCAAAGCGTCAGCCGATGAGGTGGTGGCGCTGTCGGACACAGTCGCAGCCGATGTCAAGGCCAAGTTCGGCATCGACATCTTCCCTGAGGTTATATTCGTGAAGTAGGGCAGCGGAATTACTGCTGCTGGCTCATGACGTACTCCGTCATGGTGATAGGTGTGGCGTCCGGTCTGTCGAACGTGCCGCTGAACACCGGCATCTCCTTGATTTCGGTAGCGGTGTAGGTCACCACGTACTCGCCGTTGTAGAAGTCGTACTTCAGCGGCAGGTAGTCTATCTTGCCGAAGAAAGGCACGCAGAATCCGTTTATTTTCAGGTTAGGGTCATACCACGCCACGAGCTGCAGGTGTATGTTGTCCTCGGTCACCATGTTGCAGACCACTTTCTTGCACTTCCTTTTCAGCACGACGAGTTTTCCCGAAGCGAAAGTTATCTTCTTGGAGTTGGCTCTCATCATTCTCGGAGTCAGCTGGAACTGCCTCTGCTCGTCGGGTGTGGCGGTTATGTATATCATTGTCTTATCGACGATTGACTCTATCGTCTGGAAGAAAATGTCGCTTTTGATGCCGGTCACGTTGCTGACTTTCAGCTGGTTGTTGATGTTCTCCTCGCGCTTTACAAATTCGTCGTTGTAATACTCGTAGAACTCGCCCTCGAAGTCGTTCAGCTTGACAGCAGTCTTGCTTCTGTCCGGTATTCTCGTGACTTTGCCTATGTATTTTATCTTGCCGTTGAAGTTGGCAACCTCTTTCTGTTTCTCCTTGCCCTTCGACTTGTTGTTGGTCGCTGCGGAAAGCCCTGTCAGCGCGGTCATTGCCGCTATCAGAATCAGTGATATTGTCTTCTTCATAGTCAATGCGTTTTTTTTCAGGTTAGAATTTCTTTAAAGCCTGCCACAGTCTCTGCGCCGGCAGTCCCATGACGTTGTAGAACGAGCCTTCGATGCCTTCCACGGCGATGTACCCGATCCATTCCTGTATGCCGTACGAGCCGGCTTTGTCCATCGGCTTGTATTTGCTTACGTAGTATTCTATGTCTTCGTCTCTGAGCTCGGCGAACTTCACTTTGGACGATGCCACGAACGCCTCGCTCTTCTCCTTTGTGTTTATGGTCACGCCGGTATAGACCATGTGCTGCTTGCCGCTCAGCGCTCTGAGCATCGCCTTCGCGTCGGCCTCGTCCTTCGGCTTGCCCATGACTCTCTCGCCGTCCCACACTATCGTGTCGGCTGTTATTATCATCGTGTTGCCGTTCAGCAGCGCCTTGTAGGCCTCGGCTTTCTTCTTGGCTATGTGCAGCGGTATCTCCTCGCCCTTGAGCGTGTCGGGGTAGCTCTCGTCTATGCCGCTGAGTGTCCTGACCTCGAACTTCAGGTCCAGTCCGCCGAGTATCTCCTTGCGCCTTGGCGAGTTGGAGGCGAGTATTATGTTGTATTTGCTCAGATTGTCTAACATTCTGTTTCTGTCTTTATGTTATTACTGCTGTGCCACGACGAACAGCCCGAACATCACGAGCCCCTGCGCCTTGGCGAGCATGTAGTAGAACACGATTGCGAACAGCGCGCCCACAGCCATGATGAACTTTGTCAGCGTGGATGCGTTCTTGTAGTCGTCCGGAGTCTTGGCTCTGATGATGAGTATGGCGAGCGCTATGAGCGGCGCTACGACACCTACGAGCGCATATCTCAGCGCGAAGCTGCCCGGTGCCACTACGACGTCGCCTGTCAGTGTCGTTGTG
>JAGCQO010000203.1 GCA_017965125.1 Paludibacteraceae bacterium | reverse complement strand
GAACCTGAAGAAGTTATAATTGACTGCAACTATACGTTTGAGGAAGCGCTCGAAGGCAGCAACGCGCCTCAGAACCTAAGGGACAACCTGTCTCTTTACGAAGTGAGATACATATCGACAGACGGAAAACTCCACCAAGGTCAGATCCTCTCTAACAAAGAGATAGAGCAGGACGTGAAGGAGATGTTCGAGATAATGCTCCGTGAGAATTTCGTCATCGAGAAGGCCATTCCTATCGTGAAGTACGGATGGGACGACAACAAATCCATGGAGGACAACAACACATACTGCTTCTGCTACAGAGACATGAGCTACTCGTTCCACGCCAACGGAATGGCTATAGACATAAACCCTTACTTCAATCCACAAAGATGGAAGGGCGAGTGGAGAAAAGCGAGAAGAGACAAACCAGCCGGCGCTGTGTATGACACGACACGCAACGGAACATTCAAGGAAGGCAGCCTGATAGTGAACGAATGGAAGGCAAGAGGTTTCCACTGGGGACACTACATGGAAAGAAAGGCCGACGACCACCATTTCCAGAAAGCGGCTCTCGGCGCGAAGCCATCATACAACTTCAAGAGCGAGGCTGCGACTGACACCGATTACACAGACGCGACTCGTGACACTGTAACTCCCAGTAAGTCTGTAAAGAAAACAAACAACAACACCGAGAAGGCACAGAAAAAGCCAGTCTATAATTATAAAGGTCTGACCGACGAGGAGATAGCGGAGAAGGAGAGACTCAGAGAGTCGAAGGAGAGAATCCTCGAGAGAACACGCAGACACCGCAACAGTGCAGATTCCATATTAGGCAAGGCATGGAGCAGGAAGTAATTGGCTTGATAGCCAAGAGCTGCGGGATAGAAAACTGGCAGGCTGAAAACACATTGAAACTGATTGAAGAGGGCGCTACGGTGCCCTTTATCAGTAGATACCGTAAGGAACGCACGGGCAACCTCGACGAGCTGCAGATAGGTGCAGTGGCTGACGCCTTGGAGAAGTTCAAGGGTATAAGAGAGAGGAAAGAGGCTGTCATCAAGAACATCGAGAAGCAGGGCAAGCTCACCGACGAGTTGAGAGCCAGAATCAGCAAAAGCTGGGACCCTGTGGAAATCGAGGACATCTATTCGCCATTCAAACGCAAGACAAAGACGAGAGCCGAAGCCGCCCGTGAGGCAGGACTTGAGCCGTTGGCAAAAATGATAATGAGCCAAGGCAACGGAGATGTGGAAAACATGGCTCTGAAATTCGTCAAAGGCAAGGTGGAAAGCACAGAAGACGCGATAAAGGGCGCAAAAGACATAATCGCAGAGTGGGTGAGTGAGAGCGAGGCTGCAAAGAGAATCATAAGAGGGGTCTTCGCACGTGATGCGGTGATAGAATCGAAGGTCGTCAAGGGAAAAGAGGAAGAAGGCGAGAAATACAAGGATTATTTCAAGAGGAGCGAGCCTTTGAGACGTTGTTCGTCGCACAGACTGCTGGCGATGAGACGTGGCGAAAGCGAGAAAATACTCAGCGTGTCCATCTCGGCCGATAAGGAAGTCTGCATTGAGAAGCTTGCCAGAATATTCGTGAAAGGCAACAACGAAAGCTCAAGGGAAGTGGAGGACGCTGTGGAAGACAGCTACAAGCGCCTGATTTCGACATCGATAGAAACGGAGTTCGCCAACTCGAGCAAGGAGAAGGCCGACAAGGAAGCGATAAAAGTGTTCAGCGAGAACCTTCGTCAGTTGCTGCTTGCACCTCCGCTCGGACAGAAGAGAGTCATGGGCATAGACCCTGGATTCAGAACGGGATGCAAGGTCGTATGTATCGACGCTCAAGGCAACCTGCTTCACAACGAGACTATTTATCCGCACGCCCCACACAACAAAGAGTCGATAGCACGACGCAGCATACAGAAGATGGTCGAGGCCTACGACATCGAGGCGATAGCCATAGGCAACGGCACAGCCAGCCGCGAGACCGAGCATTTCATTGCGAACACGAGATATGACCGCGAAGTGAAGGTTTTCGTCGTGAGCGAGAACGGCGCGTCGATATACTCGGCTTCGAAAGTGGCGCGCGAGGAGTTCCCGGACTACGACGTGACAGTGCGTGGCGCAGTGAGCATAGCGCGCCGGCTTATGGACCCGTTGGCTGAGCTTGTGAAGATAGACCCGAAGTCGATAGGCGTAGGGCAGTATCAGCACGACGTGGACCAGAACAGTCTGAAGAAGGCGCTGGATGCTGTGGTGGAAAGCTGTGTGAACAGCGTAGGCGTGGACGTGAACACTGCCAGCAGGCATTTGCTGATGTATGTGTCGGGACTCGGCGAGCAGACGGCGCAGAACATCGTGGACTACAGAGCGCAGAACGGACCGTTCAAGAACCGCAAGGAACTGCTGAAGGTCAGCAACATAGGCAACAAAACCTTTGAGCAGTGCGCAGGATTCCTGAGAATAAGAAACGGCGAGAATCCGCTGGACAACACGGCTGTGCATCCCGAAAGCTACGACATCGTGACCAAGATGGCGAAGGACAACGGCGAGAGCGTAGAGCAGTTCATCGCCGACAAGAACGCGCGACAGAGCATAAACCTCGACAAGTATGTAACCGAGAAAACCGGACTGCCAACCTTGAAGGACATAATGCAGGAACTCGACAAACCTGGCAGAGACCCGAGAAAGGGCGTCAAGGTGTTCTCATTCAACGAGAACGTGAAGACGATGGACGATTTGCAGACAGGCATGTTGCTGCCGGGCATTGTGACCAACATAACCAACTTCGGCGCATTCGTCGATGTCGGCATCAAGGAGAACGGACTTGTGCACATATCGCAGATGTCCGACGAATTCGTGAACGACCCGAACCAAGTAGTGCGCCTGCAACAGCAAGTCATTGTCAAAGTCATAGGCATCGACAAGGAGCGCAAGAGGGTGCAGCTTAGCCTAAAAGAATCAGACATTAAGCAATAAAACACATATAGCTTATGCTTGAAGAACTCATTGAATTAGACAAAAGCATTTTCCTTAATCTCAACGGATTAAGGAGCGACTGGGCGGACACGTTCATGTGGTGGTTCTCGCAGTCGGTCACATGGATTCCTGTGGCTGTGATTCTGGCGGCAGTCATCATCAAAGCCAAGAAACGCGAGTCCATTTGGATTCTGCTCGCCATAGGCGTCACGGTGCTTCTGGCCGACCAGATTTCCAGCGGACTAATCAAGAACGTGGTCGAGCGTCTGCGTCCGACGCATGAGCCAAGCCTTCAGGGGCTTGTTTACACAGTGAACGGATATGTCGGCGGCAAATACGGATTCGTGTCGTCGCACGCAGCCAACACCATAGGCATAGCGGTGTTCACGATGCTTCTTTTCAAGAATAGGGCATTCTCGGTTGTCATACTGCTGTGGGCACTGGTCGATTCTTATTCGCGCATATACCTCGGAGTGCATTATCCGGGCGATATTCTCGGCGGACTTGCGGTCGGCACACTCTCGGCGCTGCTGTCGTTTTTCCTCCTCAGAAAACTCCGTCCGAAAAGCCTGCACCTGAGCCGCACATCCACTGGCATCGACGCCAATAACGGCTTCTCTGAGCCTCAAATAGCGCTGCTTACAGCTTCATTGACAATCTCCATCGCTGTTCTCGCCGTCATATCGTTTTTTTGAAAAATGCGATTTTTGTGTTATGTAACATTTGAAAATATTTGTTAGGTAATTTTATAGACGCTAACTTTATAAGCAAATAAAACAGATTACTAACCAAAACAAATTAAAGCCTATGACAAGAACAATTACTTTTAATGAACTGAGAAAAATCAAGGACAGTCTGCCTGATGGCTCAATATCTAAGATTGCAGAAGAATTGGGGTTGTCAGCTGAAACAGTCAGAAACTACTTCGGTGGTGAGAATTACAGAGCAGGCGCTTGTGCTGGTTTCCATATCGAGAGCGGACCAGACGGCGGATTGGTAATGCTGGACAGCACTGAGATTCTCGACATGGCCATGAAGATGGTGGCTAAATAAGTAATTCTT
>JAGCQO010000202.1 GCA_017965125.1 Paludibacteraceae bacterium | reverse complement strand
CTATTATGCCCAGAGACAGCATGAATAATGCTAAGATGAGTTTCTGTTTCATAGTCTTCAGGTTTTTCTGTTTATCATGATTATTGTGCCAACTATTATTATCAGCCCTACTACAGGACCAAAACGATAGAAAGCGCTTGTATGAATGATTTTAAGGTAAAGTAATCCGAAATTGAACGCAAACAGCGCCATTCCGCCCAGCAAGGCGATTCCGAGTGCTTGCGCGGTTCCTTTTCGGTTCGTTTGCCATTGCCTTTCTTTTGTTACCTTATAACCTATGTAAGCAAATGGAACAAGTCCCATGAGAACAGAGATGCAGAGAATAAAGGTCATCTTCTCTTGTCGTTCCTTTTCTGCCTGTTCGTGCTGCACGACTATCTGTTCCATCTTCTCAGTCATCTCACGGTGCTTCCCGTCTTTGTCGTACATGCCGTACATTTCCTCAGGAGAAGAAAACACCTGAA
The DNA here is from genome assembly GCA_017965125.1 of Paludibacteraceae bacterium. Taxonomy (GTDB): domain Bacteria; phylum Bacteroidota; class Bacteroidia; order Bacteroidales; family Paludibacteraceae; genus UBA4363. The sequence continues at coordinate 3,344 of JAGCQO010000202.1, read as the reverse complement.
GGCTGGACAGGAAGAGTAATATGCTGATAAGTGTTTGTCTCATTTAGGTTTGTTGTTGATATCTTTGTGTCTAAAGGAAATGAAAAATTCTTAGAAAACAAAGAAACCTCCCCACAATCAAGTTGCGGGGAGGTTTCTTGTCTATGGAGTTTTGTGTGGTTACACAAAGTTCTCGACGTTCCAGACGAAGGCTCTGACACCTAATTCCTCCTGGCGCTTGTCCAGTTTGTGGATGGTTCTGAGGAGCTCCTCGACCTTGTCGTCGTTCACGATGGTGATGAGCGCAGAGTTCATCTCGGGCCATGTGTGCGAGCCGTGTCTTGGCTCACCGTTCTGAGAGCCTCTGCCTTGCACCTGTTCCCAGAAAGTGAAACCTCTGATGCCCAATTCGTCAAGCATGAAGAATACCTTTTCTGTGTTTGCCTGATTATATACTATAAAAACTGCTTTTGCCATGTTCTGTTAGTTTATGCGTTTATTATTCTGCTCGGCGTCAACTCTTCTGTCCTCATCGAGTGTGTCGTTCATCTTCATGAAGATGAAGTTCTTCTGTATCTCGACGTTCTTGTCTCTTTCTCCGTGTCTTGCCATGAGAGAGTAGAGTATAGGCACTATAATGAGCGTGATTATGGTTGATGCCACGATACCTCCGATTACGGCTATACCCATAGGAATCCACAACTCAGAGCCGGCGCTTGTGCTCAATGCCATAGGCACCATACCGAGCAGTGTCGTGAACGCTGTCATGAGCACCGGACGGAGACGGCTCTGGCCTGACAGTGCGATGGCCTCGCCGAGTTCATATCCACGGTCTCTCATCAGGTTGATGTAATCGACGAGCACGATACCGTTCTTCACTACGATTCCGACGAGCAGGATGGCTCCGAGTGCGGCGATCATGTCGAAGTCGGTGCCGGTGATGAACAGCGCGAGGATTACTCCCGAGAACGCGAACGGCACGGACATCATGATGATGAACGGTTTGGCGAACGATTCGAACTGCGATGCCATCACGATGTAAACCAGCATGACGATGAGCGAGAGCAGCAGTATCATGTCTTGGAATGTCTCCTGCTGATCCTGGAATGTACCGCCGATCTGCACGATGACGCCTGAAGGCACGTCGTATTTGTCGATCTTCTCCTGAATCTGCTGTGCCAGCTCTCCGAGCGAAGTTCCTACTGGAGTTACGGAGAGGGTCACGATTCTTTCTCTTCTCTTACGCTTGATTTCAGGCGGACACCAGTATTCCTTCACTTTCGCAACCTCTCTGAGCTTGATGCTTTGGCCGGTTGGGGTCATCAGGTCGATGTTCTCGATTTCGTTCAGGTTGTTTCTGAACTCCTCTTTGAGTCTGACGATTATGTCGTACTCCTCACCGTCCTCCTTGAAGTATCCGGCAGCCATACCGTTCACTCTGTTTCTCACGTACATTGACACGGCGCTCTCGGTCAATCCTGAGATTGCGAGCTTCTCCTTGTCGAATACGATCTGCAGCTCTGTGCGGTCTTGCTCACGGCTGTTGGTGATGTCGCGCGCTCCTGGTATCTCCTTTATTATGTTGGTGAAGTCCTCGGCGATGCGGTTCGTCGTCTGGAAGTCGTATCCGTAGATTTCCAGGTCAACGGTGTTGCTTGACATGTTGCCCATAGACGTAGAGACGTTGTATGTGATAACCTCCGGCATCTTGTCGAGCTCCTTACGTATGCCCTCGGCGATTTCGAAGATGCTTCTGTCTCTTTGGTCCTTGGTCACTGTTCTCACTCTTGTCACCAGCTTGTTGTTGTTGGTTGAGTTGAACAGCGAAGCCATGCCGGCGTCGTCGTCGCTACCGAGTGCGGTAGAGATAACCAATGCCTCTGGAGTGACCTCTCTTATCTTGTTCTCGATGTTTCTTGCTATAGCCGATGTCTCCTCGACTCTGGTTCCTCTCTGCAGCTCTATCGTGATGTTCATCATAGAGTTGTCCTGGTCGGATATGAAGTTAGAACCGATGGCTCCGGAGAACACAGGTATGAGCGAGATGATGAATATGCCGATGATGGCGAGAATGGTCAGAAGCTTGTGTTTCAGACATGTTCTCAGCACGTTGGCATACCATGCGTCGAGCTTGTTGAGCATTGGGATTACGTACTTGTCATACCATCCCATGTGCTGGCTTGTCTCGACGAGTTTGCCGTCCTTGTCGATAGACACGTCGTGTCCCTTCAGCAACTTCGAAGCGAGCATTGGGGTGAGGGAGATAGCGACTGTTGTTGATGTCACAACGCATATAGTCACGATCCAACCGAGCTGCTTGAACAGGATACCTGCCTGTCCGCTAAGCATTGTCAGCGGCATGAACACCACAACGATAACCAGTGTCGTGGCGATAACTGACACCCAAACCTCGTTTGTTCCGTAGATGGCTGCCTCGCGCGGATTCTCGCCTCGGTCCACGTGCTTAGAGATGTTCTCCAACACCACTATGGCATCGTCCACAACCATACCGATGGCCACGGTCAACGAACAGAGCGAGATGATGTTCAACGAGCTGTCCACAACGAACAGGTAGATGAACGCGGCGACGAGCGAAATAGGAATCGTCACGGCGATGATGATCGTCGCTCTCCATCTTCCGAGGAAGAACAGCACGACGAGCACAACGAATAACAGAGCGTAGAATATAGACTCTGAAAGTCCGTTGATAGCGTTTATGATGTCAACCGAAGAGTCGTAAATCATGTCCATCTTCACGTCGGCTGGCAGCGACTTCTTGATTCTCTCGAGCTCATTTTTCACGTCTGTGGCGATCTGAACGGTGTTGGCTCCAGTCTGCTTCATGATTATGAGGCGGACTCCGTCTTTTCCGTTCATCTTCTCCTCAAGCGCGATGTCCTTGATTGTGTCTCTTACTGTAGCAAGGTCTTTGACCTTTACGATGTTCGTTCCCTGGCTTTTAACAACGATGTCGTTTATCTCGCTGCTCTCGACGTACTCGCCTTGAACACGCATCTGATACTGCTCCTTGCCCATCTTCACAGAACCAGAGGCAAGGTTCAGGTTGTTGCCCTTCACGGCGTTGCCCACCTGCTCCAAAGACACTCCGTAGCTCTCGAGCTTCTTAGGGTCGAGGTCGATGTAGATGTAACGCTCAGGCGCACCGGAAAGCGAAATGTTACCGATACCGTTGATTCTGTTGAGGTCGTTCACAACGTTGTCGTTGAGAATCTTCTCAAGTCCAGGGTAGCTCTCGTCGGCTGTGACTGCGATCTGAAGCACAGGCATCATCGAAGACGAGAACTTGAATATGAACGGACGTGTACACTCGTCAGGCAGGTTGTCGTAAACCAAGTCTATGTACG
>JAGCQO010000201.1 GCA_017965125.1 Paludibacteraceae bacterium | reverse complement strand
TGCTTGTCTTTTCCTCTTTTCTCACCCATGACTGCGGACCCTTGTTGCCGGCTATCCACAGTGCCAAGTGGTAGTCCTCGGAGTATGACGAGAGCACAATGTCGTCGCGATGGCGCTCTGGGTGGTAGTAGTAGCAGTTGCCGAACTCATAGAGCTTGAGGTTCAGACTCTTGTGGTTGCGGTTTCTCGCTATGCTTTCCAGTCCGCCGAAGAGCAGTGTCTGGCGCAGTACGTTCAAGTCCTGGCTGAGCGGATTCATCAGTCTGACGCAGTTCTCTTCCTTGTTCTCGTTCAGGGCAGAGTAGTATGCCGACTTGGTCAGCGAGTTGTTCATTATCTCATAGAAACCGCATGAAGTCAGCTGGTTTGATATGAGGTTCTGCAGCTTGTGCGAGTTAGGGTTTGGCGAGTATGACAAAGACGAGTGAACGGTTGTGCCGATGTTTATCTTGTCGTAGCCGTAGATTCTCAGTATGTCCTCGACAACGTCGGCTGGGCGTGTCACGTCAACTCTGTATGTCGGAATCTCAAGTGTCAGGCCTTCCTCGTTCTCGCTCTTTGTCTCCATTTCAAGGCCTTTTAGTATGGTCTTGATGTCGTTTTTGTCGATGTGCTGGCCCACGAGCTTGTCGATGTAGTCGTATTTGAGTTCAACGACAGCAGGCTTGATTGGGGCAGGGTATTCGTCGATGATGTCGCATGCGATTTTACCTCCAGCCACTTCTTGTATCACGAGTGCGGCGAACTTCAGCACGAAGATTGTGTTGTTAGGGTCGCATCCTCTTTCATATCTGAACGAAGCGTCGGTCGAAAGTCCGTGTCTTCTCGCTGTCTTTCTTATGGTTACAGGGTTGAAGTATGCGCTTTCGATGAATACGTTCTTTGTGTTTTCGCTTATGCCGGATTTCTCGCCGCCGAACACGCCAGCAAGACACATTGGCTCGTTCTCGTTGCAGATGACGAGGTCTTCGGACGACAGTTTTCTTTCCACTCCGTCAAGCGTTGTGAAAGGTGTGCCGTCGGCAAGTTTCTTCACGATTACGTGCTTGCCGTCGATTTTGTCGGCATCGAAAGTGTGGATTGGCTGTCCGAGCGAGAACAGCACGTAGTTTGACGCGTCCACAACGTTGTTGATAGATCTCAGTCCTATCGACTCGATAGCTTTCTTGAGCCATTCTGGCGACTCCTTCACCTCGACGCCAGACACTACCACGCCCGAATATCTTGGCGCGTCATCCACAGCCTCGACGCTCACTTTTATCTGGTAGCTGTTGTCGTCAACCTTGAATGCGTCAACGCTTGGCTTTTGCAGCTTGTACTCTGGGTTAGAGAGTGCGTAGCGTGCGGCGAGGTCTCTTGCGCATCCGTAGTGCGAAACGGCGTCGCTTCTGTTTGGTGTTATGTCAACTTCTATCACTGCCTCGCTCTCGATGTTGTAATAGTCCTTGGCGAGAGTGCCGACCTTGGCGTCGTTAGGCAGCACGATGATGCCGTCGTGGCTTGTGCCTACGCCGATTTCGTCCTCGGCGCAAAGCATTCCGAATGATTCCACGCCACGGAGCTTTGATTTCTTGATTGTGAATGATTTGTCGCCGTCATAAAGCACTGTGCCTATGGTGGCTACGACTACTTTCTGTCCAGCAGCTACGTTTGGCGCGCCGCAGACGATTTGCAGAGGCTCTCCCTCGCCGACGTTGACTGTCGTCACGTGCAGATGGTCTGAATCCGGATGCGCCTCGCATGTGAGTACTTCGCCGATGACGAGGCCCTTGAGTCCGCCTTTGATTGTTTCTACTTCTTCTACTCCATCTACTTCAAGACCGATGGAAGTCAGGTCGTCTGCCACTTCCTGCGCGGTCTTATCTACATTGATGTATTTCTTGAGCCAACTGTATGATACGTTCATAACTCTTTATATATGTTTTTCTATTTTTGGATTAAAACACGCAAAGATAGTGATTTATGCTCTTTTTCTCCCATTAATTTGTGATTTTCCATGGCGCCGGACTTTCTATCACGGTGTGCTGTCCGGTCATTGGGTGGGTGAATTCGAGTTTTGTGGCATGCAGATACATGCGGTCGGCTGGCGTGTCGCCGTAGAGTGGGTCGCCGAGTATCGGGCTGTTCAGTCCGTCGCGGTGGGCGCAGTGCATGCGCAACTGGTGTGTGCGTCCTGTGCGTGGAAACAGCAGAATGTCCTTCCCGTGTCTGATGTAGTCCGTCACAGCCTCCTTCCCGTGTTCGTAGTCAACGCACTGGCGCGGACGGTTCAGGAAGTCGGCCGACAGTGGCAGGGAAATCGTGCCGCGCACCTCGGCGTCGTCATGGCTGCCGTGGCTGAGCACAGCCTGATATGTTTTCTGCACGTTGTCGTGCATGGCGAAAAGCCGTTGCATGGCGGTGAAAGCCTCTTCGGTCTTGGCGGCGAGCAACACGCCGGATGTGTCCATGTCGAGGCGGTGGGTCGCTTTGCATCCGATAAGCTCCTGCACGTTCGGCAGATTCCGTTTGCCTGGCACAGAGAGCATTCCGCTTGGCTTGTCGACTGCAACGAACCAGTCGTCCTCGTAGAGCACAGACAGTTTTCCGAACACTGTTCCGCTGCTGTAGCGTGCGCCTAACCCATTGATTTCTTGTCCGCCAGCCATCCACCATATTATCGGCTGGCAGCGCGACTGGCATGGCTCGTAGAACATTCCGT
>JAGCQO010000200.1 GCA_017965125.1 Paludibacteraceae bacterium | reverse complement strand
GGTCAGACGATGTCACGTTTGCATTTGTGTCTCTGCCGCTTTCTTTGTCGTCGCTGCAGGATGTGGAACACAGGCAGAGTATGGTTGCCAGCATCATCGCGATAATTTCAATCTTTTTCATAGGCTTTGGATTTTTAGGTGTTACAAGATTGTGTAATTGCATTAAAGATAAATTCAAGTTCGCAAATCGCCCCTTGATAAAAGTTAAGGTTCCTTAAATACTGTAATTGTCTGCTGATAAACATATTTTGTCGATTTGACAACAAACTCATTGTGGAGTAGTGGTAATAAAAAAGCCCCAAGCATTATGCCTGGAGCTTTTGTTATAATGTGAGGTTAAGAATTACTTCTTTACGATAGCCTCGGTGTCTGAAGCGATAGTCAGCTCCTCGTCTGTAGGGATGATGACTACCTTGATCTTAGAATCCTCGGTAGAGAGAACGATCTCCTTGCCGCGAGTCTTAGAGTTGAGCTCCTTGTCGATCTTAACGCCGAGGTAAGCCAAACCGTCGCAAACCTGCTCTCTTACGATGTGGTCGTTCTCGCCGATACCGCCAGTGAAGACGAGGATGTCAGCACCGTTGAGCACAGCAGCGAATGAGCCGATGAGCTTAGTCAGACGGTAAACGAACATATCGAGTGCGAGCTTAGCTCTTGGGTTGCCGTCCTCTACTGCCTGCTCAAGGTCACGCATGTCTGAAGACACGCCTGAGATGCCGAGCAGACCGCTCTTCTTGTTCACGAGGTCGTTGAACGAATCAGCGTTCAGACCGCCCTTTGAGAACACGTATGGCAGCATACCTGGGTCAACCTCGCCGGCACGAGTACCCATCATGAGTCCCTCTGCAGGAGTCATACCCATGGTTGTGTCAACACACTTGCCGTCCTTGACAGCAGCGAGCGAGCCGCCGTTTCCTACGTGCGCAGTGATTATCTTAGTGCCTTCCTGCTTGATGCCGAGGAACTCGCATACTCTCTTTGAAACGTAGCGGTGAGAAGTTCCGTGGAAGCCGTAGCGGCGAACCTTGTATTTCTCGTAGTACTCGTAAGGAAGAGCGTACATGAATGCCTTCTCTGGCATAGTCTGGTGGAATGCAGTGTCGAATACGGCAACCTGAGGGATGTTAGGCAGGATCTTCTTCACAGCGTTGATACCCTTGAGGTTAGCTGGGTTGTGGAGAGGTCCGAGCTCGATGTTGTCCTCGATAGCCTTGATTACGTCGTCGTTGATGAGCACAGACTCAGAGAATGCCTGACCTCCGTGGAGCACACGGTGTCCGACAGCGTCGAGCTCGTTGAGAGACTTCAGCACGCCGTCCTCTGGGCTTGTCAGTGTGTTGAGGATGAGCTCAACGCCGACTGTATGCTCTGGCATTTCCTTCTCGATGACTTTCTTTTCGCCGTCAGGCTTAGTGAACTTGAGGAATGAGTCCTTGAGACCGATTTTTTCAACGCCACCCTGAGCGATTACCTTGCGGCCTTCCATCTCGAAAAGCTTGTACTTGATAGAAGAGCTACCGCAGTTCAGAACTAAAATTTTCATTTATGATTCTTAATTATGTATTATAAAAATTGAGTTATTTCTTAGCGTCCATAGCCTGGCAAGCTGTGATAGCCACCATCTTGTAGATGTCGTCAACAGAGCATCCGCGGCTGAGGTCGTTCACTGGGCGAGCGATACCTTGAAGGATCGGGCCGATGGCGTCAGCGCCGCCGAGACGTTGAACGAGCTTGTAGCCGATGTTGCCGACCTCGAGGCATGGGACAACGAGCACGTTAGCCTTGCCTGCGATGTCTGAGCCTGGAGCCTTATTCGAACCTACAGATGGAACGAGTGCTGCGTCAGCCTGCAACTCGCCGTCGATCTTCAACGATGGGTCGAGCTCCTTAGCGAGCTTAGTCGCCTCTACCACCTTGTCAACAACCTCGTGCTTTGCAGAGCCCTTAGTCGAGAACGAAAGCATAGCCACGCGTGGGTCAGCGAATCCTGCCACGCTCTTTGCAGTCTGTGCTGTGCAGACAGCGATCTGTGCGAGCTGGTTAGCGTCTGGCATTGGAGTAACGGCAACGTCGCCCATTACGATAACGCCGTCCTCGCCGAACTCGTTAGCCTTTGTGATGAGAAGCATTGCGCCTGATACGCATGAGATGCCAGGAGCGCACTTGATGATCTGGAGTGCTGGGCGGAGTGTGTCGCCTGTAGTTGACAATGCGCCGGAGATCTGTCCGTCTGCGTCGCCGTTCTTTATGATGAGGCAGCCGAAGTAAAGAGGGTCAAGCACCTTCTTGCGAGCCTCTTCGATTGTCATTCCCTTGCTCTTGCGGAGCTCGAAAAGGAGCTGTGCGTACTCTTCAGTCTTGGCAGAAGTGGCAGGGTCTATGATAGTGGCCTTGTCGATGTTCTTCAAGCCGAGCTTCTCGGCGAGTGCCTTAATCTCACCCTCGTTACCGATAAGGATGATGTCTGCGATGTCGTCAGCGAGAGCCTTGTCGGCTGCTGTGATTGTACGCTCCTCCAAACTTTCAGGGAGAACGATGCGCTGCTTGTTTGATTTTGCACGCGCAACAATTTGATCAATAATGCTCATAAAACTTTTATTATTAGATATTTAAGAATGTTTGTTTGCGTGATTTTCGCCCTTTCGAAAGGAAAGGACCGGTACTAATTAGCAAAGATATGAAAAAAGAGAAAAAATGGGTTATGTTTTATGGCAGTTCCTATTATTAAATAAACATAAAGTTTGGGACGATAAAAAACAAAACTAATTATCTTTGTGTTTGTCTTGTGGCTTCCGGGCTGCATGGCGATAATGAAAAGATAACCAATATTATGAAAGTAACAATCATCGGCGCTGGCAACATCGGCGGCGCAGTGGCCAGAGGTCTTATGGCTGCTAAAACCATAGCTCAGAACGATTTGACTGTCGTTGACCTTGACGAGTCAAAACTCAATGAACTGAAATCTGAATATTCATCTATAAACACAGCGAAGGACGGACACGACGCGGCGAGCAAGTCTGATGTCGTCATCCTGGCTGTCAAGCCATGGCTTGTGGAGCCTGTGCTTTCGGGCATAGCCGACGTCCTCACCAAGGACAAGATCTTCGCTTGCATAGCGGCCGGCATCGACTTCGCTTTCCTCAACAAGATTCTGAAAGAGCCTTTGGCGGCGTTCCGTGTTATGCCTAACACAGCGATGTCCATCGGCGAGAGCATGACGCTCATTTCTTCGCAGAACGCCGACGCAGAGCAGGAGAAACTGATTGTTGACATGTTCAACGACATGGGCAAGGCGGTTCTCATCCCTGAGAGCATGATGGGCCCTGCCACTTCGGTTGCGTCATGCGGCATAGCTTACGCGTTGCGCTACCTCCACGCTTCGGCTGAGGGCGCAGTGGAACTCGGCTTCCGTGCCGATGAGGCTTACCAGATTGTCGCTCAGACAATGATCGGCGCGGCTCAGTTGATACTGAAGAACCACAGCCACCCAGAGGTCGAGATAGACAAGGTCTGCACACCTGGCGGATGGACCATCAAGGGTCTTAACGAGATGGAGGCTTACGGATTCACCGACGCTGTGATAAAGGGAATCAAGAAAAACAAGTAAACAAATCTGTCAAGCGTGGTGCCATCCTGCATTGCGCTTGATTTTTAGCATTAAACATAAAGTATGTACGAACAGCAGATAAAAGAAATCGCTGAGCGTCTGCACGGGCTCAGAGACGCGTTGGAGTTGACGCAGGAGCAGGCTGCCGGCAAACTCGGAATAGAGACGGACAAGTACGTCGCTTACGAGAGCGGAAGTAGTGATATACCAATGAGCTTCCTCTATTCGGCAGCCAAGGGCTTCGACGTCGATATGCAGACGCTTATCTCGGGCGAGGACACCCACGAGGTGCCTTACTCTGTGGTGCGCAACGGCAAGGGAGTTGTGGTGAAGCGCAAGTCGCCGTATCTGTATCAGTCGCTGGTGGGCACGTTCAAGAACCCGAGCGGAAGCCCGTTCCTGGTGACTGCCGAGCCGATAAACAGCGACGAGCCGTTCTCGCTGAACACGCACGACTCCGACGAGCTTGACCTCGTCATCGAAGGAACGCTTCTGGTGCAGGTCGAGGACAGCGTGGAGCGTTTAGAGAAAGGCGACAGCATCTATTTCAATGCGCGCAAACCGCACGGAATGAAGCCTGTCGGCGACAAGACAGTGAAATTTCTTAGCATAGCGCTTTAGTTTTTTGTGCAAAAAATAATACGATGGTAGAGAGATTTTTAAAACAAGCATCTTTCACTTCGCATGAAGACTTTGTGAAGAACTACAAGGTTGTAGTCCCAGATAATTTCAATTTCGCTTACGACGTGGTCGATGCGTACGCGGCAGAGCAGCCAGAGAAAAGAGCCATCTGCTGGACCAACGACAAGGGCGAGCATATTGACTTCACTTACGCAAGACTCAAGGAGCTGACCGACAAGGCGGCGTCTTATTTCCAGAGCCTCGGCATAAGCAAGGGCGACATGGTGATGCTCATCCTGAAGCGACGCTACGAGTGGTGGATTTCCATGATAGCGCTCCATAAAATTGGCGCCGTGGCTATACCTGCCACCCACTTGCTGACGGACAAGGACATAATATACCGTTGCCAGGCAGCCGACATCAAGGCGATAGTCTGCGTGGGCAATGACGTGATAGTCGAGCATATAGAAAAGGCGCTGCCAAAATGCCCGACAGTCAAGCACATAATCTCAGTCGGACCAGAGATTCCGGCTGGATGGGACGACTTCCACAAGGGGCTGGACAACGCCGCGCCTTTCGTCCGTCCGGAGAAAGTAAACAACAACGACGACATAATGCTGATGTACTTCACATCGGGAACGACAGGAGAGCCTAAGATGGTCATCCACGACTTCACTTATCCGCTCGGACACATCTCGACAGCGTACATCTGGCACCACCTCAACGACGAGAGCCTTCACCTGACTGTGGCGGACACAGGATGGGCCAAGGCGGCTTGGGGAAAAATCTACGGTCAGCTCATCGCAGGGGCGTGCCTCTTCGTTTATGACCACGAGAAATTCACACCAGCCGACATGCTCGACATGATTTCGAAGTACAAGGTGACGTCGTTCTGCGCGCCTCCGACGGTCTTCCGATTCATGATACGCGAGGACCTTACGAAGTACGACCTTTCGTCGCTCAAGCAGTGCTCGATAGCCGGCGAGGCCTTGAACCCAAGCGTTTATGAGCAGTTCTATAAACTGACTGGCATAAAGATGCGCGAGGCTTTCGGTCAGACCGAGACCACAGCCCTCATCATGACCGACCCTTGGATAGAGCCAAAGCCAGGCTCGATGGGCAAGCCATGCCCTCAGTACGACGTCGATATCGTCGATGAGGAAGGTAACAGCGTCGAAGTCGGCGAGCACGGAAACATCGTCATCCGCACCGACAAGGGCCGTCCAGTCGGACTTTTCATGGGCTATTACCGAAACGAGGAGAAGACCAAGGAAGTCTGGTACGACGGACGTTACTACACTGGCGACGTGGCTTGGAGAGACGAGGACGGATATTACTGGTACGTGGGCAGGAACGACGACGTGATAAAGAGTTCCGGCTATCGCATCGGACCGTTCGAGGTGGAAAGCGCCGTGATGACTCACCCGGCAGTTGTGGAATGCGCCATAACCGGCGTTCCCGACCCGATAAGAGGTCAGGTCGTGAAGGCTACCATCGTCCTCGGCAAGGAGTGGAAAGACAAGGCGAACGACGACCTCAAGAAGGAGATTCAGGACCACGTGAAAAGAACCACGGCGCCGTACAAGTATCCTCGAGTTGTGGAGTTCGTCGATGAGTTGCCAAAGACAATCTCGGGCAAAATCCGCAGGAAGGAGATTCGCAAACAAGACGGTAATGATAAGTAAATTAGCAAGATAGCAATCGAGGCGCATGGGCAGACGGCTTGTGCGCCTTTGTTGTTTCTTTCACGGCAAATGGTTATGTTTGTGGTCGCAACTGAAAGTAGATATGATTAATAGGATAATAAGAGAATATTGGAGAACGATACTGGTGTCTGTTCTGATATTCATTCTCACCATTCGCCCGATACCGGCGGATTTGCCTAAGGACTTTTTCCTCTATAAGATACCGCACTTCGACAAGATTGTGCATTTTTTCATGTTTATGGCATTGGCATTGGCTACGGCGGTCGAGTTCGTGTTTTCCGGCAGACGGAAATACAAGAGCTTCCCGGTGCGCAGGTCATGGCTCAGCATCGTGGTTTATCCTACTCTCTACGGAGGCCTGATCGAGCTTCTGCAGAATTATTTCGTGGCGCAAAGGGACGGCGACTGGGTTGACTTCATAGCCGACTTCGCAGGAACAGTCGTGTCGTTTGCTGTAATCGTTCTCTACTACAAAAACAAGAAACATTGGATAGCGAATTGATATATAAGATAGCGCTGACTCAGCTTCGTGGCGTCGGACCTATGGAAGGGCGCGCCATCATGGAGTTTTACGACGGTGCGGAAGGATTGTTCCACGAGACAGCCGAGGGCATAGCCAAGCTGAAAACGCCTGTCGCCGACTTGGCCGACCAGGTGTTGAGCGGCGCGGCGGTTGACAAGGCCAAGAAGGAACTCGAGTTCATGGACAAGTACGGCATCCGTGCCATCGCCCTCGACTCGAGCGAATACCCATACCGCCTGAAGGAGTGTCCGGACGCGCCTATCGTCCTGTTCTGCAAGGGAGAGGCGACGCTCAACGGGCAGCACATGGTCGGAATGGTGGGCACACGTCGCTCGACCGACTACGGCAGAACGCTCGCCGTGAAGCTGGTCGAAGGGCTGGCCGACAAGGTGGCGGACGTCACCATCGTCAGCGGACTGGCCGAGGGCATCGACGGCATATCACACAAGGCCGCTTTGGCGTCGTCGGTTCCGACGGTTGGCGTCGTGGCGCATGGGTTGGACATGATTTACCCTTCGTGCCACAGGGACTTGGCGGCCGAGATGCTGGCTAAGGGCGGATGCATCGTCAGCGAATATGTGTCGGGAGTGAAGCCGCTGCCGGTTCATTTCCTTGCGAGAAACCGCATCATCGCCGGACTGAGCGACGCGCTGGTTGTCGTGGAGACCGCTTTCAAAGGCGGCTCGCAAAACACTGCGGCTACGGCGTCGTCATACAACCGTGATGTGTTCGCGTTCCCGGGCCGTGTGGGCGATGCTCGCTCCGAAGGCTGCAACAGCCTGATAAAGACTGAGCGTGCCGGCATGATTGAGGACGCGACCGACCTCATAAGAGCCATGGGCTGGCGAGAGAGGACTTTCCGAGCCGACCAGGGGACGCAAAAGGACTTGTTCCCCGACATTTCGGAGGAGGACAAGGAAGTCATGGCGCTGCTGCACAAGAACCCCGACGGGCTGCAGATAAACCAAGTCGCCATGGAGTTAGGCAAGCCGGTCAGCATCACATCTGCCCACTTGATGCAGATGGAGTTCGCGGGGCTCGTGAGGTGCTTGCCTGGTAATTTGTATAAACTAAGCTAAAAACACAATAGTTAATGAGTATCTGGATTTGGATTGGATTTTTCGCGTTGGTGCTTGTAATGCTCGGCATCGACCTTGGTGTGACCGACAAACATCCGCATGAGATAAAAGTGAAAGAGGCGCTTGTGCAGACGGCGATATGGATTGCCGTGTCGCTGCTGTTCTGCTTCGGCATTTTCGTCTTCGACGGCGAGGGCTACTTCAACGGCGGCGAGAAGGCGTTGGAGTTCCTGACTGGCTATTTGATTGAGAAGTCGCTCAGCATGGACAACCTGTTTGTATTCCTGATGCTGTTCTCCTACTTCGGCATCCCCGGCAAATATCAGCATGAGGTGCTGTTCTGGGGCATTTTCGGAGCGTTGATCGTGCGTAGTATCTTCATCTTTGCCGGCGTGTCGCTCATCAATCGCTTCGTGTGGATAATTCCGGTGTTCGGAGCGTTCCTTGTCTTCACTGGCATCAAGACATTCCTTTCCAAGGACAATGACAACGACGACCCAGGCAACAACCTTATCATAAAGTTGTTCAAGAAGCTTTTCCCAGTCACTCCTAAGATGCACGAGGACAAGTTCTTCGTCCGCGAGGCCGGCAAGCTCGTCGCTACGCCTATATTCCTCGCGCTGCTTGTCATCGAGGCTTCGGACATCGTCTTCGCTGTCGATTCCATCCCTGCCGTGCTGGCTGTGTCGCATGATCCGTTCATTGTGCTCACGTCCAACGTCTTTGCCATCCTCGGCCTCCGTGCGCTCTACTTCGCGCTGGCTGGTGTGGCGAGATATTTCGTCTATCTGAAGTACGGATTGGGAGTGATTCTTTCGTTCGTCGGCGTGAAGATGCTGCTCGGTTCGGAGTTCATCATGGTGGATTTGCTTAACATGGATGAGGCCATCGAGATACCGACATTGTGGTCGTTGGCGGTTATATGCGTTGTGCTTACGCTGAGCATGGTGGTTTCGGTTGTAGTGTCAAAGAAAAAGGAGTCTGCCGAGGCTTCTGGCAAATAAATCAAGAGTATGAGAAAAGGAAGTTTCAAAAAGATAATCGTTCTGCTGGTGGTCGCTGCGACGGCGGTGGTTATGCTGCTCACGTGTCCTGCCAAGGAGGCCCACTGCGACGCCGTTGACCAGGAGTTGTCCGACATCGTCATGGAGGGTTTTTACTCCAATCCGGGCATGGAATCGTTTGCGCCGCTCGCCGGGCTGTTCATGCCGTCGGTGGTCAGTTCGCTCGTCAAGACGCAGCTCAATGTCAGCAACTTTTTCCTCGTCTCTGCCGGCTATGTGAACTACAACGGCAAGAGGAATTACGTTTCGTTGGGAGTCTTCGGCCATGTCTTTGTCTTCGGCCACGACAAGATAAAGGAAAGCATCATGGGCATCGAGGACAGTTTCTTCGATGTAAAAGGTCGTTACGACAAACTCGACATTCCGAGAAACGGGGTTGAATAATCGACACAAAGCCGTGTGAGAAATCGCATGGCTTTTTTATTGTGTAGTCATTGAAGAGACCGCAGCATTCCCGCTGTCGGTTTCTTTTTTTGTGTGTAAATTCCGCTGTTGTTATAATTACAAATTATATTACATTTGCGTTCTATTTATATTTTTAATCACAAAAAATAAATAAAATGCTTACAAACAAATTATTACATTTCTATTTTCTAATCATTGCCGCTTGGTTTGGCGTAAATAGTTCATTTGCAGGGCAATTACCACAGACAGAAGGGCAGGGGACTGCCGAAAATCCTTACACTGTTTCCGATGCTTCTTTGATCGGTAGCACTCTTGGCGAGGAGGAAGAATCTTCCGAGGTTTATATCTACGGCTATGTTTACAATGTTCAAGACGATTATAACGCAGAGAGCGGCACGGCCTCGTTTGTTGTCGCTGTTGACGCGCTCGACGAGAACGGAATCTTGTGCGATGGCGCGAAATTCCTTAAAGACAGGCTGTGGGTCGCTGGGGATAAGCAGATTTCCGCTGGCGACGAGGTCGTGGTCAAGGGCAAGTTGTCGAAACGAGCTGGCGGGGCGGTTGTCATCGACGGCGCTTCCTTGTTCTCGCTCAACGGCAAGACCAACGACTTCACTGGCGACGGCACGAAGGAGAACCCATTCCTCGTTTCCGACCTGAGAAAGATGACCGAGGAAGACTATCCGGAAAACAGCGTGTGGGTGAGGGGATTCATCGTTGGCTCGGTGAAAAGCGCATCGTCGTTGCACGACGAAAGCAGCCATGTCAGTACCAACATTGCAATCGCCGGCTCGGCTTCCGATGTGAAGTTCGCCCCAGTTCAGTTGAACTCTGGCTCCACTTATCGCACGAAGCTCAATGTTGTTGACAATCAGGATAACATCGGCCTGGAGGTTCTGCTTTGCGGCAAAATCAAGAATTATTTCTCCGTTGCCGGTGTGCAAAACCTTTCTGACTTCGAGTTTGTCAACAGTGTCGCCACCGGATTCGCCCGCACCTTTGTGGGCGCTCCGTCCGACAGCGATGTTTTCAGCATCCTTGGCCGCAAGCTCCGTGGAGACAGCAAAGGTCTCATCATCAAGGCCGGCAAAAAACTTTATGTGAGATAGCTCACGCGTAACATCCAAACAGCAAAACCACCATTTGGGTGGTTTTGTCGTTTATTGTTGTTTCTTTTTCTG
>JAGCQO010000199.1 GCA_017965125.1 Paludibacteraceae bacterium | reverse complement strand
TATTTGTTAAATTAAAAGATTTATGTACCTTTGTGCCCGGGTAAGTCCTACACGACCAGCTCCCTTTGAATCCCCCAGGGTGGGAACACAGCAAGGGTAATTTGGTTGTAGCGGTGCGATGCAGATCGCTTACCCTCTTTTCCGCCTCTTTAGCTCAGTTGGCCAGAGCACGTGATTTGTAATCTCGGGGTCGTTGGTTCGAATCCGACAAGAGGCTCAAAAAGGACGCATTTCGATGCGTCCTTTTTTGTTTTCTGCTCAAACGGCGGTTCTTCGCTTTGTTTTTCGCCTTATAGTTGCTACATTAGCTATTCTTAAAAAGGCATAATTATATGACTTCGAGGCAATTTATCATAATGACAGTCGTGTCGCTCGTGGCTTTGTGCTCATGCGCCAAGAAGGAGGAACAGCGCAAAGTACGTGACTATGACTCCATTGTCGCTTCAGACACTCTGCGTGCTGCCACGCTGTACGGCTCATCGACATACTTCATTCTCCAGGACGAGCCTTTCGGATTCGACTACGAGCTTCTAAACAAGTTCGCCGACGAGAAATCGCTCAAACTGTCGCTGACAATCGCCAATTCCGTGTCGGAGCTGACCGCGCTCCTTGACTCCGGCAAGGTGGACCTCATCGCCTGCCGTCTGCCTGTGACCAATGAGTACAAGCAGAAATACTGCTACGCCGACAATGTGTACATCACAAGGCAGGTGCTGGTGCAGCGTTCTGGCGCCGACGAGCTGACCAACGTCGTGCAGCTGCTTGGCAAGGAAGTGTATGTGAACGAGGGCTCGAAATACGAGCAGAGGCTCAGGAACATGAACGAGGAACTTGGCGGTGGCATTATCATAAGGACAGTGTCAGACACCGTTTCCGACGACGACCTTATCGAGATGGTGTCCAAGGACTCGATAGACTACGCGGTGGTGGAGAACGACATCGCCATGCTCAACAAGACGTATTACCAGAACATAGACTGCAAGCTGGCTGTGAGTTTCCCTCAGCGGTCGGCGTGGGCGGTGCGCAAGGACTGTCCGCAGCTGCTCGACAGCATAAACGGATGGCTCGGCAAGGATGTCAAGCGTTCGAATTACAACGAGCTGTATAACAAGTACTTCACAAAGGCGAAGTTCTTCGGCGACCAGAAAGTCGTGATACCTCGCGGAGCCATTTCGCCTTACGACGACTTGTTCAAGAAGTACGCGAAGGGCACGCCTTGGGACTGGCGTTTATTGGCCGCCATCGCTTATGAGGAGTCGCGTTTCGACCCGACTGTGGTGTCGTGGCTTGGGGCGCGTGGCATAATGCAGGTGATGCCGTCGGTGGCGAGAAGGTTAGGGTATTCGGTCGATAGGATTTCGGAGCCGGAGACGTCCATTGAGGTGGGCGTGGTGCTGCTCAAAAGGCTGGACAGGTTTTTCGCTTCTGTGCCTGACGAGAGCGAGAGGCTGAAGTTCATCCTTGCGTCTTACAACGCCGGACATTCGCATGTGGTCGATGCCATGAACTTGGCCACAAAGTACGGCTACGACCCGCACATTTGGTACGGCAACGTCGAGCATTTCCTGTTGCTTGAGTCGGTTCACGAGTATTACACGGATCCAGTCGTTAAGTCGGGCTATTTCAGGGCGGAAGGCACAGTGAGGTATATCGAGAAAGTCCTAAGCACATACTGCAAGTACATGCTGAGGAGGAAATAAAAAAGAACGGCGACCATATCTGATGTGGTCGCCGTTTCTGTTTGGGGGTTGAAAAACTATGATCTAATCAAGG
>JAGCQO010000030.1 GCA_017965125.1 Paludibacteraceae bacterium | reverse complement strand
CATGCGCGCCGTCGTTGCCGGTGAGCTATTACAAGACGATACTGGGCGAGAAAGCCAACGTCCGTCTTGTGCTCAACCGCACATACCAGCTCCTCCAGCTGTCAAGCGCCGCTGTCGTCACCTCGGGGACGGCGACACTCGAGACGGCCCTGCTCGACGTGCCGGAAGTGGTGTGCTACAAAGCCAACCAGATATCGTATCTCATCGCACGACAGGTGGCAAGAGTGAAGTATATCTGCCTTGTGAACCTCATCATGGACCGCCTGGTGGTCAAGGAGTTGATACAAGGCGACATGACTGCCAACAACATCCGCGACGAGCTACAGTCGCTGCTCAACAGCTCGAAACGACAGAAGAAACTGCTCGAAGAATACGAAGAGCTGAAATATGTGCTGGGCAATGCCGGCGCTTCCGACAGAGCCGCCGAGACCATCATCTCATATGTAAAAAAAAATTAACATAAATTGCAGAAATCTGGAAGAAAACCTTCCCTGATTTGACGTAACTTGCACGCGAAAAACGTGCAAGAATGATCAACTGGTTCAAATACCCTTTCATCCGACTGCTGATGCCGTTCATGCTGGGCATCTGGCTCTCGTTTTCGTGTCTTGACATGCTGAAAACCGAGGTGAACTATCTTCTTTTTGCCGTGATTTTACTGGGGATTACGTTGTTCGTCATCTCCTCGGCGGTGAGAGATTACAGATATCGCTGGGTCTTTGGTTTGATACTGAATCTGCACCTGGTTTTGATAGGTGTCGCCATCGTCCAAATCCGTGATGACGACCTCGATGCCCACAAAGACGTTTTTGTTGCCCGCTTGTCGGAATGCCCTGCAGAGAAAGAGAAATCGGTGAAGGTGGTGCTGAAGATGCAGTCGGATGTGGGCTCGGTGATGACATATTTCGAGAAGACGGAGCGTTCGCTGGCCCTGCGGTACGGCGACGTGATAGTGTTTCACGAGCCTCCGAAACCTGTGGAAGCGCCAAGAAATCCTGAGCAGTTCGATTATCGGAAGTATCTCTCTCGAAAAGGTGTCTTGAGGCAGGTGTATCTCAAAGACGACGCCTGGGAGAAGCTTGGCGTGCGACGGGCTAACCCCGTGTACGAGTTCTCATACCGATTGCGTGACTTCCTGCTTGCGACGATGAGGGCGCTCGGCATCGGCGGCGACGAATACGCGGTGGCTGCCGCTATCTTGCTGGGCTACGACGACACCCTGCCTACGGAGCTCCGACAGAAATACGTCGCCGCCGGCTCCATGCACATACTGTGCGTGTCGGGCATGCACGTGGGCGTGGTGTTTATGGTTTTCTCGTATCTGCTGGGCTTTCTCAACAGCCGTAAGCACTGGCAGAACCTCCTGAAGCAGTTGTTATTGTTGCTTCTGATATGGTTTTACGCTCTTCTGGCTGGCCTCGCGCCCTCCATACTGCGCTCCACCATAATGCTCTCGTTTGTGATCCTCGCCGATGTCCTCAAAAGTGAAGGGGTGCTGCTCAATAGCCTCGCTGCCTCGGCATTTCTGCTACTTT
>JAGCQO010000198.1 GCA_017965125.1 Paludibacteraceae bacterium | reverse complement strand
GGGATTCATAGAAAACCTGGCAAAGAGGACCGACACATACAAGAACCTGATGGCGAAGTACAACAACGAGGACAGCGTATGGGCGGCGATGGAGAAGGTGCACAACGTGAAAGTCTTCGACTACGAAAAGGGATACATTATTAAAGAGATGAGCAGCATGGACTCCATCAGATACATGGAGCGATTCATGCACACAAGCCTCGTGTCGATGGATCCAACCACAGGCTTCGTCAAAGCGTGGGTCGGAGACATAGACTTCAACTTCTGGAAATACGACAAAGTGAGGGCCGAAAGACAGCCTGGCTCTACGTTCAAGCTGTTCGTTTATGCGGAAGCCATGAGGCAGGGAATGTCGCCATGCGACTACGAGACCGACAGCTACGTGCAGTGGGAGTATGTGGAGAACAACCCTAAGGACAAAGACTACGGAAAGACCAAACGCTGGATTCCGCACAACGCCGAAGGATACTGCACAAACAACCTGATGACGCTCAAGGCGGCTTTCGCAAGGTCGGTGAACACCATCGCCGTGAAGGTATCCAAGGAGGTCGGCGTGGAGAAAATCATAAACACAGCCAAGCTGATGGGCATCAAGACCCCTCTGAGAAACACCCCATCGACATGCCTCGGCTCGTCCGACGTCACACTCGAGGAACTCGTGAACTCATACTGCACCGTGATAAACGAAGGAAAGAGACACGAGCCTGTGCTGATAACAAAAATCGAGGACAGATACGGCAACGTGATTTACGACTACAAGAAGGAGAAAAAAGAGGAAATCCCGGCGCTTTCCTACGAGGACGCCTACCTCATGACACAGATGCTCAGAGCCGGCATGACCGAGCCTGAAGCCACTTCAATGAACCTGTGGTCGTACGTATCGGGCACACAGACCGACTTCGGTGGCAAGACCGGAACATCGTCAAACCACAGCGACGCATGGTTTGTGGCAGTGTCGCCAAAACTCGTGACAGGCTCATGGGTCGGCGGCGAGCACAGAAGCATACACTTCAGAACCAGCGCCTACGGCTCAGGCAGCAGAGCCGCACTGCCTATCGTTGGTTCGTACCTGAAAAAAGTGCTTAACGACAACAGCCTCTTCAGATACAGAGCGCGTTTCGACAAGCCAAAAGAAAACATAAGCAGAACATTCTCATGCCAGAGTGTTTATATTAAAAATGACTCAACTTCTTCCGATTCCACAGAGACAAGCACAACCAATATCGAAGAAGAAAACGTCGCAGATTAATTTTCATAACAATCTGTAAAACAACATCATAAAAGGCGAAATCATATCCATCAGGATGCGGTTTCGCCTTTTTCTTCAATCATAAAAAACTGCTAAAAAACATAATTTTACCCTATTTAAATGGTAAAAATTTGAATAATAAAATTCAACTCTATACCTTTGCGACGTTTTTTTCCAACAAAAAACTATTGGGAAAAGACAAGACTTCTCTGCTGGAGCGCCTTTGCGAAAGCTTTGAAAGTCAAGATATTCTGCACAAGAGAGAGGCAGATATCCATTATTTACCAAATAAATATTTATGACAAGAACAAAAGCTGTTTATTCAATCTTAGTATTAATAGCAGGTCTGCTACTCTCCTTCAAGGCCAACGACACAAAGGAGCAAGGCATCGAAAAGGGAGATTTGATACTAACGAAAGATAACGGAAATGAAATTTTAAAAGAGGCAATAGAAAACAACAAAGGGAAATACATTATTTTAAACTTCTGGTCGAGCTACAACGCTGAGTCGCGTGTGAACAACATAATGCTTAACGACATAGCGAAAAGCGACAGCAACAACGTAGCAATGATTTGCGTTTCATTCGACAAGTTCGAATCTGTTTATCAGGAGACTATAAAGTCCGACTCGCTGAACAACACAGTAAACATCTTAGTAAAGGACGGATTCGACAGCCAGACAGCGCAGAAATACGGAATCGACAAGGGATTCGGAAATTTCATAATCGACCCACAAGGCGTGATAATAAAGAAAAACGTCAACGCAGAAGTTGTTAAATCCTTGATTAGATCATAGTTTTTCAACCCCCAAACAGAAACGGCGACCACATCAGATATGGTCGCCGTTCTTTTTTATTTCCTCCTCAGCATGTACTTGCTGTAAGTGCTTAGGACTTTCTCGATATACCTCACTGTGCCTTCCGCCCTGAAATAGCCCGACTTCACGACTGGGTCCGTGTAATACTCGTGAACCGACTCAAGCAACAGGAAATGCTCGACGTTGCCGTACCAGATGTGCGGGTCGTAGCCGTACTTTGTAGCCAAGTTCATGGCATCGACCACATGCGAATGCCCGGCGTTGTAGGACGCAAGGATGAACTTCAGCCTCTCGCTCTCGTCGGGCACAGAAGCGAAAAACCTGTCCAGCCTTTTG
>JAGCQO010000197.1 GCA_017965125.1 Paludibacteraceae bacterium | reverse complement strand
TTATTGACTTTTGGTTGAGCGGAAAACGGGATTTGAACCCGCGACCCCGACCTTGGCAAGGTCGTGCTCTACCACTGAGCTATTTCCGCATTTCTTTAAGAGAACTCTGCATATCGTTCCCGATTGCGAGTGCAAAGATAGGTATAATTTTCTTTAGTGCAAGCGATATTCTCTTTTTTTTTGCCATAAAATTTAATCATCCCATCCTGCTTTCATAGTCGGACGGAGTGAACTGCTTGATTAGCTTGAAGTTGCCTTCTTTTGTCCAAATGCCGAACGAAGGATGCGACACGCCGTTGAACATGGTTGTTTTCACCATGGTGTAGTGTATCATGTCTAAGAAAACGATGCGGTCGCCCGTTTTTAGCGGCTTCTGGAAGTACCAGTCGCCGTAGTAGTCGCCTGAGAGGCATGAGTTTCCGCCTATTCTGTATTTGTATTCGTCGTTTCCGTTGTCGGCTGCGCCGATGATGGCTGGCTTGTATGGCATCTCGAGGCAGTCTGGCATGTGGCAGGCGAATGACGCGTTTATCATGGCTGTCTTTACGCCGTTGTTGCTCACTACGTCTAAAACGGTAGTGACGAGTTCTCCTGTCTGCCACACGAACGCGGCTCCAGGTTCGAGTATCACCTCCAGATTCTTGTGTCTGCTCTTGAATGCCTTCAGTATGCTTATCAGGTGCTCTGTGTCGTAGTCCTTTCTTGTCATCAGATGTCCGCCGCCCATGTTTATCCATTTGGCTTGGTCGAGCAGCGGTGCGAATTTATCCTCGACGGCGGCAAGCGTCTTCTCAAGGTCGTATGAGCTTGACTCGCACAGCGTGTGGAAGTGTATGCCTTCTATGCCGTCGGGCAGCTTGTCGCCCATCTGAGCGGCGGTCACGCCCAGTCTTGAGCCTTTTGCGCACGGATTGTAGAGGTCGGTCTCTACTTCCGAGAACTCGGGGTTTATTCTTATGCCGGCTGAGATTCTGTGGCTGGCCTTTTTCAGCTCGTCTTTGTGGAATTCGTAATGCGAAATGGAATTGAACGTTATATGGCTGCTGCATTCCATTATTTTACCGAACTCGCTTGGGTCGTACACTGGCGCGTAGGTATGTGAGAGCGTGCCCATGTGCTTCTTGGCCAATACGGCTTCTCCGAGCGAGCTTGCAGTCGTCACGCCGATGTATTCCTTTATGATAGGGAACACGGGGAACATGGCGAAAGCCTTCAGAGCCATGATGATTTTCACACCGGCTCTTTCTTGCACATTCTTTATTATGCTGAGATTGTTTCTCAGCCTCGCCTCGTCGATGACGAAGCAAGGCGAGGGAACAATGTTGTAGTCAATCATGCGGTTGGTTCGTTAGAGTTCTAAGTCGCCGTCAAACACCTCGTGCCATGGCAGTCCCTGCTTGTTGAGCTGCTCCATGAATGGGTCTGGGTCGAATTCTTCGACGTTCCAAACGCCCGGACGCTTCCACAAGCCCTTGAAGAACATCATCGCGCCAATCATTGCAGGCACACCTGTTGTGTAGCTGACGCCCTGCATGCCAGTTTCCTTGTATGCCTCCTGATGGCTGCAGTTGTTGTAAACGTAGTAAGTGCGCTCCTTGCCGTCCTTTATACCACGGATGCGGCAGCCGATGCTTGTCTCGCCCTCGTAGTTCTCACCCAAATCCTGTGGGTTT
The DNA here is from genome assembly GCA_017965125.1 of Paludibacteraceae bacterium. GTDB lineage: Bacteria > Bacteroidota > Bacteroidia > Bacteroidales > Paludibacteraceae > UBA4363. The sequence continues at coordinate 98 of JAGCQO010000197.1, read as the reverse complement.
GGCAGAACAGCCTTCAGGAACTGAAGAGGAACGATTTTTACCTTCACGTTCTTGCCTGAGCCGTCAACCAGCGGAGCCTCGTACTCCATCTCGTCGAT
>JAGCQO010000196.1 GCA_017965125.1 Paludibacteraceae bacterium | reverse complement strand
GGTGTTCGCCTTCATCAAATCGCTCGGCGTTCCGGCGAATATCACATTACCGCCGTTTCTACCCGCCTTCGGGCCCATGTCAACGACATAATCCGCCGACATCATCATGTCCTGGTCATGCTCCACGACCACCACCGTGTTGCCTATGTCGCGGAGATGCTTCAGCGACTTTATCAGCCTGTCGTTGTCTCTCTGATGCAGACCGATGCTCGGCTCATCCAATATATACAGCACATTCACAAGCTGCGAGCCTATCTGCGTCGCCAGCCTGATGCGCTGGCTCTCGCCGCCCGACAACGAAGCCGAGGCTCTGTTGAGCGACAGATAGTCCAACCCGACGTCAACGAGAAACGACAGGCGGCTGCGGATTTCCTTCAATATCTCCGACGCGATGGACAGCTGACGAGGCGAGAGCCTGTCCTCCACATGGTCCACCCACTCCTTCAGGTCGGAGATGTCCATTGTGGCGAGGTCCGATATGTTCTTGCCGTCTATCATGAAGTGCAAAGCCTCCTGGTTCAGTCTGGCGCCGCCGCACACAGGGCAAGTCGTCTCCCTGACGAACTGGCTCGCCCACTTCTGCTCCGTAGCCGAAGCCGTGCTGTCCTGCTGCATCCTTATGTACTTCACCACGCCTTCGTACGACGAGAAATAGTTCGACGACGAGCCCAGCGCCGCGTTTTTTATATGCAACTTCTCTGTTGTGCCGTTAAGTATCTCGTCCAAAGCCTCGTCCGGAATGTCCTTGATAGGCGTCTTTAATGTAAAGCCGTACTTTTCGCCTATCGCCTCTATCTGCCAGAACACAAGGCTCTTCTTCGCCTTGCCCAAAGGCAGAATGCCGCCTTCGGCTATCGACAGTTTTCTGTCGGGACTCATCAAGTCAACGTCTATCTCGTCCACCAACCCAAGGCCCTTGCACCTCGGGCACGCGCCCTTAGGCGAATTGAACGAGAAGTTATATGGCGCCGGCTCAGAATAAGAAATTCCGGTCGTCGGGCACATCAGATGCCTACTATAATAATGTGTAGTGCCGGAGTCTTTGTCCATAAGCAGCACAACGCCGTCGCCGAGCTTCATCGCCGAAGCCACGGACTCCCTCAGCCTCTTTATGTCCTCACGGCCGTCCACCGGCATCTTGTCCACCACGACCTCAATGTCATGGTTCTTATATCTGTCGAGCTTCATGCCGTGCGTCACTTCGCGGAGCTCGCCGTCAACTCTCACGTTGAGGTAGCCGCGCTTTATCACCTGCTCGAAAAGCTCGCGGTAGTGTCCCTTTCGCCCCCTCACGAGCGGCGCCATCACATAGACGCGTTTGCCGTCGTAGTTTTTCTTTATCAGCTCCAGGATTTCATCGTCGGTGTATTTCACCATCTTGTCGCCGGTCACGTAAGAGTAAGCCTCGCCAGCCCTTGCGAAAAGCAGACGCAGGTAGTCGTAAATCTCCGTCGTGGTGCCGACCGTGGAGCGTGGGTTCTTGTTTGTGGTCTTCTGTTCTATGGAAATGACGGGGCTGAGTCCTGTTATCTCGTCAACGTCTGGCCTTTCGAGGTTGCCAAGGAAGTTTCGCGCATAAGCAGAGAACGTCTCGATGTAGCGGCGCTGCCCTTCGGCAAAAATCGTATCGAAAGCCAACGACGATTTTCCGCTGCCGGAAAGTCCCGTTATGACAGAAATCCTGCCGCGCGGAATCAAGACATCAATGTCCTTGAGGTTATGAACACGAGCGCCGCTGACCTCGATGCAGCCTTCCTCGCCGCCGAGTTCGCGAGCAGACTTCTCGCCCATTATTTTGTATTGAGTTTTTATGGAATCGCCAGACTTGTTCATCCTTGATAGAATAAGGTTTATAAGGTCATAAAGATACAAAGAATTGACAAACCAATCCATTCCTTAAAAATAAAGTCTTAAATTTGAGTCATCATACTTTTTTACGCACATAAACCTTTAATCAATTTTAAGAATGAACAAATTAGACGAACTGATCCGCAACCTCATCGATTCCGGTGTTGCGTTTGGCAAGAACCTCCTTGCCGCTATCCTTATCTACTTCATCGGTAGATACATCATCAAATTCATAAACAAACTCGTGAAGACGGCTCTCGAGAAGAGAGAAATCGACC
>JAGCQO010000195.1 GCA_017965125.1 Paludibacteraceae bacterium | reverse complement strand
TCTTTATTTATTGAGAGTTTGTCTATCTCAAATGTTAAGACATGATGAACAACATCTAGGTTTGTTTCACCTTCCGCTGCATTTCCCATCCCAACAGAAAACGCCATCGAATAAGAGCCTAACGCCAAATTGCTTTTTTTGATAGTGTATTCTAAGAGTTTCTCTTCTCCTGCATCAATCTTAAAAAAAGCATCAGAAGAGTATGTACCAATTGGTGCCTCTGAAGTATCGTATATACCTATATTTACACGGCAATTTTCAATTTTCACTCTTGATTTAACCTTGACTCTTATTTTTATATCTTCGTCAGATGCAAAAACTGATTTATCACCAACAAACTCTGCCATTACCAACTGTGCATCCATACTACGATTTTTGTCATGTTGAAAATCTTCAATATCAACATGCGTAGCTGTTTGAACAAAAGTGTTAGAAGATAAGTAATAATCAACAGCATCACATACTTCTCCAGAGAAAGCTACAGAACCTTTATCCAAAACGATTCCTCTTTTACAAAGCTGACGAATAGAACCCATATTATGACTCACAAACAACACTGTCCTTCCTTCGCCTTGGGAAACATCCTGCATCTTGCCGATGGCTTTTTTCTGGAACTCGGCATCGCCTACTGCGAGAACCTCGTCAACAACAAGGATTTCTGGGTCGAGATGCGCTGCCACAGCGAACCCCAGACGAACCATCATTCCCGAACTGTATCTTTTGACCGGCGTGTCTATATAACGCTCGCAGCCTGAGAAATCAACTATTTCGTCAAGCTTGCGGTTGATTTCCTGCTTCGACATACCGAGAATCGCGCCGTTCATATAGATATTCTCACGACCTGTCAACTCAGAATGGAAGCCGGTTCCGACCTCGAGCAGAGAGGCGATGCGACCTCTTGCCTTTATCGTTCCTGTGGTCGGTGTGGTCACTCTCGACAACAACTTAAGCAATGTGCTCTTGCCTGCTCCGTTCTTGCCTATGATGCCGACAACATCGCCCTGCTCCACCTTGAAGTCAATGTCCTTCAACGCCCACACGAAATCCGACAGTCCTTTCTTTGAACGGTCGTTGGTCTCACCCACCTTCAAGTACGGGTCTTCCTTGCGGAGCACATTCATCTGCCACCAACGATTCAAATCGCTGGTCAGGGTCTTGGTGCTCACAAGGCCCAATCTGTATTGCTTCGATATATGATTAAATTCTATCGCTGTACTCATCTCACTACATTTTGTCTATTTTTCAAAAAATTCTGTTGCTGCATTTCGGCTACGCTCAATGACCAACTGGTTGCTGCGGTGTCGGTGCTTCGGCTACGCTCAGCAACCGAAGCAGAAGCATTCTTCATTATTCATCGTTCATTGCTCACACTGTATCCATAAAGCTTCTCTGCACTCTATTGAACACCACGATACCAAGTGCCAAAAGCGCTATCATGAACAAGAAGCTGTATCCGAGTGACATCCAGCTGAACGAACCTGTTCCTAACATTCCGTATTTGAATGCCTCCAAAATTCCTGTCAACGGATTCAGTGACATGACCAGTTTCAGTTTCTCATTCGTTATCATGCTCAACGGATAAATCACCGGCGTAGCGTACATCCACAAATGAACGAAGAAACCAAGCAGCAATGTCAAATCCCTGTATTTCGTCGTCATGGACGAGAAAAGGATTCCAAAGCCAAGTCCTAAACCAGCCAGCATCAGCACAAGCACCGGAAACAAAAGCGCATAAGCGTTCGGAGCGACCGACACATCGGTAAACACGAGGTAATAAGCGTACACCACAAGGAACAACATGAACTGAATGCCGAACCTTATCAGGTTGGATGTCACTGTTGACAGCGGCACTATCAGTCGAGGGAAATAAACCTTGCCAAAGACGCCTGCGTTGCTCACAAACGTGCTCGACGTCTTGTTCATGCACTCCGAGAAATACTGCCACATGCAGATGCCTGAAAGATAGAACAGCGCCTGAGGCAGTCCGTCGGTGCTGATGCCTGCTATTCCGCCGAAAACGACCATGTACATGACGGTCGTCATTATAGGCTGAACAAAGTACCAGAGCGGTCCGAGTATCGTCTGCTTGTACTGCGTGATTATATCTCGTTTAACAAACAAGCCCCATAAGTCACGGTATCTCCAAATCTCCTTGAAGTCAACGTCCAAGAGCGATTTCTGAGGTTTTATGACCGTTGACCATTCTTCATCCGCGTCTGTCTGCTTTACTGTGGAATTAACCATTCTTCTTTTTTCTTATTATTTTTCTATAAAAAACAAAAATAATGAATATTTAGTTTTACGCCACCCTTTTTATATTAAACTTACACGGCTTGTTGCTGTAGAACATATTTGCAGCACGGCATAGACAAAAAAAAGACAGCCGCTCGGACTGTCCTTTCTTGTTATCATGGTTTGCTATTTTTTCTTTTTCTGCGCCTTGAGCTGTTCAGCACGTGCTTTCTTCTGCTCGGCTATGCTTGCCCGACTCTCCTTGAGGGCTTTCTTTCTCATCTCCTCACGCTGCTTGGCCATTTCCTTTTTCTTCTTGTTCTTGGCCTTCTGAGCTTGCTTCTTAGCCTTTTCCTTGTCTTTCTTCAGTTTGGCTTTCTGCTTCTTCTTCAGCGCCTGTTTTTCCTCCTTGGTCAGGTAGTCTGGCTCTGGATAGATGTCAACCTTAGGCTGGATTATCTCAGGCTGGATGTATGTCATGTCGGTTATGAGAGCCTCGCAATGCTCCTGACGGAACGAAAGTTCCTTGACATCGCCGAACGTGCTGAAAATCAGACGGGCTGAGGACTTCGAAGCACCCTCTTCCACCGAACCGGAAATCGTTGTGTGCGGTGTGCGTCCCGAGAACGAGAACTTGAACGAGTTCATGAGCGAATCATTCTCATTCACAGCATAATACGCAGTGTATGCGCCGTTCCACATCTTCACATAGTAGATAGGCATGCAGAAACGCGACGAACGTGAATAAACCTTCTCCTGAAGGCCGAGAATGTTCAGCGCTCTGTTCTTCTCCTCTATCGAGAGGTAATAAGAACGTATGTCGGGAGAAATCTCACCCATGAAAAGACAAACCGACTTGATGTCCGAAAGCAGCTGGGCTTTCTTCTTCACATTGTGGTCTGTGGCGAGGTCTGAGTAAAGCACCTTCAACGCCTCGACAAGCTCGTCGAACTCGACAGAGTCTCTTGGCGCGTCGCCGTATTGTATGATTTCTGTTATCTCGTTGAACTGATCCTGATAATAATAGATGTCAGGTGCTGATGCTGCTGTCGCCTTGGTTGATATAAACAACGCCGAAAGCACTGCCAGAGATGATAATAATTTTGTTTTCGTTATCATATAACTAAGTTGTTGAACACTTTATCGGACAAATATAAAGAAAAATATATGAATTATGTCAACGGAATAGATTTATGTTGCCTTTTCTGCGGTAGGTCTTGTAGGAGCCGTCGGAGTTGCGGTCGGTTCCTGTGGCTTCGATTATGTAATAGTACGGACCGACGCTCGCCTTGCTGCCATTCACTGTTCCGTCCCATCCTGTGGTCGGGTCGGACCATTCGTAAACCTTAGTGCCCCAGCGGTTGAAGACCTGGCATTTGAACTTGGACAGCGACTTGAACGAGACACGGAACTCGTCGTTCACGCCATCGCCGTTGGGCGAGAAGGCCGACGGCACTTCGAGCATCGACTCCGACACGGTCACGAGAACCGAATCGACGTACGGCTCGCAACCATACTGGCAAGAGGATGATGTGGAAGCGTCGTAGTTATGCTCCGCCTTCAGAATCACAGTGTAAACGCCGGTGCGAGTGAATGTGTAGTTCAGGTCGCGGTCGTGATAGACGTTTGATGAGTCTTTTTTGTTCTCGTTGTCGATTATAATCCACTGGAAGAACTGCGCGACGGGATAGTTGGAGTTGGACGTGAACGACACTTGAAGCGGTGCTGAGCCGCCTATGCCTGTCGTAGCCGACGAATCGGAGCGCTGCGCCTCGTTCAGTCCGTCACGTTCGATTATCTTAGCTGCGACCTTCGCTGTGACAACGTGCGACTCGTACTCGTAAGGCGTAGAGACCGGCGTGGTCAGCGACAAGGCGTCGCATATCAGGTCGCCCGAGAGCTTGAAATACGTGTTCAGGTAAGGGGCGACGACATTCACTGTGTCATCGATGCCGACGCCGTAGGCCTTTGTCTCGAACGTGTCAACGCGCTCGATGGTGCGCAGCTCGGTTCCGCTGTACTCCACTGTGTTATAGGCAATTGTAAAGTTGCGTTTGATTTTATTAGTCACGCCGGCCGGAGTCACATATCCAAGTTCAGGGTTGTTGTACACCGCACGTAGCTTGGCGACGGCGCAGTGGTCGTCATTGAGCGCTGTGTCGAGCGAAATGGGGCGGAACATCTTGTCAGCCATCTGGACAATATACAGTGACTTGCTCTCCACGACGTTGTTGGAGTTGTCGCGTGCCGTGACGACATAGCCTCGGGAAGGCGTTGCAGTGACTGACAGCGACGTGCCGCTCGGAGCGGAAGCCACCTCGGCCTTGTCGGAGCCGTTGGTGTACGACTCCCACGTAATCTTCGACGACGAGGCGCATTTGTAGGTGAGTTCAAGCGACGTCTTTGTGGTGAAAATCACTTCGTCCACTCCGTTGGGCTTAATGCCGACGGAAGACGCTGTGACGGAGCCGTCGGTCGGCGAAAGGAAGATGTCTGCGAAGGCAGGGATGCACATTCCACAGAGAAATGTGAACAAAAGAACAAAAACTGCTTGAATATGTCGTGACATAACTATTTACACGGATTTTATTGATGTCAAAAATAATGTAAAGGTCGGAAAGTTACAAATAATTATTACCTTTGAATTTCATAGAAAAATCACACCTCTTTTTTATAAAAACCCAAAGAAAAAATCAATGGACAGGAAACTTACTGGAAAGATTTGTTTGTGCGCAATGGCGCTTATTCTCTGCATTAACACTAACGTGCTCGCTGGTGACAAAGCCAAGACCATAACAAAAAACGGAAAGGAGTTCACCGAATACATCGTGGCCGACGGCGAAAGCCTCTACGGAGTCAGCAGAAAGACCGGCGTAAGCCAAGAGGACATCATAAAATTCAACAACAAGGCGAAGGACGGCGTGAAAAAGGGCCAGAAGCTCCTCATCCCCGTCCACCCTACCGTGATAAAGAACAACTCCGAGGACTCGGTCGATTTCATAATACACAAC
>JAGCQO010000029.1 GCA_017965125.1 Paludibacteraceae bacterium | reverse complement strand
GACGTTTACGGCAAGGTAAACAACCGACTGGAAATACCTATCACACAGTGGCACACGACCAACAAGCAGCTCAGCGAAGGCTACGGCGACGACGTGCTGCTCGTGGGCAACAGCGTCGGAGTGGGAACATTCAAGGGATGGAACGGAAGCGAAGCCACACACACCGAGACTTTCGGCAAGCGCACTCAGAGAATCGTCTCAAAGGGCCAGCTGAGAAACATCATGGAGCTCGAGATAAACGACTGGGACTATCAAGGACAGAAAATCGACGCGAAGATAAGGTTCACGCAGTACGCACGCCACAGAGATGTGCAGGTTGACGTGTTCCTGTCGGACAACGCGAAGCAAATGCTTTTCTGCAGCGGAGTTCAGAAGTTCCCAGAGGACATGAGATTCTTCTCCGACGAGAACGACCTTGTGGCGATGTGGGGAAAGGGCTACGCGCAGAAAGACACCGTGAAGCACCCTAACAAAGAGACTGTCGGACTGGCTGTGGCCATCGCGCCTGAATACAGTGACGGCATCAAGGAAGACGCTCTGAATCAGCTCATCGTCATGAAGCCAGACGCAAACGGCAACATAAGATATTTCTTCCAGGCGTACTCGCTGAAGGAGAAAAACGGATTCAAGACGCCCGACGACTACTTCAACTACACGAAGCAATGGAAGAAGGCGACGCTCGCTCCTGTTTCTGTTTCGTTCAGCACAAAATAAGAATCACATAGCAAAAAAAACGCTGTTCAAAGAGATTTTGAACAGCGTTTTTGCTTTAAGGAAAGCGGATTTACTCGCCTAACTTTTTCAGCAGCAAATCTACAGCATCGGCCACAGAAGAAGTCTCGTTCAGCGACTTGATGAACGCGCTTCCGATTATCGCTCCCGATGAATATTTGCATGCGCTCTCAAACGTCTGCTTGTTTGAGATACCGAAACCGATCATCGCCGGATTCTTCAGGTTCATGGACTTGATGCGGTTGAAATAATCCTCCTTGGCTCCGGCGAAAGAGCTCTGTACGCCGGTTGTGCTGGCGCTTGACACCATGTAGATGAATGCGTTTGTGTTGTCGTCCACCTCTCTTATGCGTTCGTCGGAAGTCTCAGGCGTGATGAGGAAGACGTTCTCAATGCCGTATTTGTCGGAAATCGGCTTGAACTCCTTCTGGTACTCGAGCATAGGAAGGTCCGGGATTATGAATCCGTCGATGCCCACCTCCTGCGCTTTCTTGCAGAAATTCTCGAATCCGAAATGGATAATCGGATTCACATAACCCATGAGCACGAGAGGGATGTCGGTCACTTTTCTTATGTCCTTGAGCTGTTCAAAAAGCAGCTTCACGCTCATGCCGTTTTTCAGCGCCACCTGGCTGCTGTGTTGTATCACAGGACCGTCTGCGAGCGGGTCGGAGAATGGCACGCCTATCTCGATAAGGTCAACTCCCTTTGACGAAAGCTGCTTTATCGTCTCCACTGTGTCGTCCAACTTCGGATAACCTGCCGTGAAATAGACAGACAGGATGTTTTTGCCCTTTTCTTGAAATAACTTATTTATTCTATTCATTGTATTGTGTTGATTTAGTTCTATTTACAGAGCCATGCGCTCTTTGAATTTCTTCACGAGGTCTATGTCTTTCAGCGCCGGCATAACCTCGAAACCGCTGTTTATGTCGAATCCGGCAAGCTTCGGATGATTCAGTTTCCATAAGTCCTGAACCGACTCCAGCCTTATACCTCCGCTGAGCAGGAACGGCGTCTGACCGGTGTACCTATCGAGGAAAGTCCAGTCGAAGGTCATTCCCGAGCCGCCATAGCCCTGCGTCTTGGTGTCGAAGAGGAAGTAATCGCACGTGCCTTCGTAGTCGAGCATATCGCTGAAGTCGTCGGCCGAAGCGATGTGAAACGCCTTGATGACCACATAGCCTTCTCTCTTGAGCTTCATGCTCACATCTGGTGATTCGTCGCCATGGAGCTGTATCACATCCAGCCTGAAGTTCTTCGCTATGTCCTTT
>JAGCQO010000194.1 GCA_017965125.1 Paludibacteraceae bacterium | reverse complement strand
TACGGAATTGCCGTCGATATAAACGTGGCGAACTCCGACTACTGGCTGTGGAAAAACCCGGGCAAAGGCGAGACCGACAGCATCGTTTACGCCAACCGCATCCCGATGGAGATAGTCCGCATATTCGAGAAGCACGGATTCATCTGGGGCGGACGCTGGTATCACTACGACACGATGCACTTCGAGTACAGACCGGAGTTCCTCATCAAGTGATTTCCATCGCATAACACGATAAAAAACGCTCCCGACGCGCAAGTGCCATCGGGAGCGTTTCTTTTTATAAATCACGTTTATTGACGCTCTATGTCAGTGCCAAGCAAGTTGTATTTCTTGTCGTTATGCAGGATGTACACGCTGCCTGTGTGGTCGATGATCTTCTTAGGCGCGTCTGTTCGAATGCCGTCGCTCTTGCTCTCTTCAAGCGCAGTGACGTTGCTTCCGTCGCGTATGTCGATGCAGGCCACATACAGTCCGTCGCCGCCGAACATGCCCTGGGTGAAGAACAAATAGATGGAATTGTCGTCGTACTGCAGCGACCTTTCGACCATGATGAGGTTGTCAGCCAGGACTCGCTTTTTCCAAATCGTATTGCCGTCGTTGTCAATCTTGTGGACGTAGTAATTTTTGTACTCGTACAACGGGCTGAGCCTATCGCCATAGACTACCACCCATCCGTTTTGCTGCGGAACGACGTCCACCAAATCGAACGACAGGCTCGTTCCTTCGTTAACCGCACACTCCACTCCGCACGACTTCTCGTCTGCCCACAAGTATGAGCCGCCGCCCGAAAGCATATTGGCTATAACGTGGAAGTCGCTCTCGTTGGAGTTCAGGTCGTTGCCAAAGCTGGTCAGGACAAGCACGCTGTCATGCTTGATGGCCATAGCGGCGTCATTAACCCATCCATACTCCAAGCAGTTGACAACCACCTTCTCTGAAAGGGCGCAACTGCCCGTCGGCGTCACCTTCCTCACGACTTGGTAAATGGCGCTGTAAGATGGTTTGGTGTAGGTGAGATACAGGCTGCCGTCGGAAACCGTGTCCACTGACATGAAGTGCATGACCGAATTGCCCACAAGCTGCGATTCCGGCTCCACATCGGCATCATTAGCCCAGGCACGAGTGCCGTCGGAGCCAAGGCGCAAGACACGGAAGCCGAGGTTGTCATTCGTCATCACGACGTAGATGTCGCCCTCTGGAGCCGCGCAGATCTTGTAAAAGGCATAATTGAGAGGGAACACCTCGTTCGACAAGACATCGCCGTTGGCGTTCAGACACATAACCTGGAAATAGTAATAGGTCTTCGTCTCAACATTCTCAAATTCATCTTTTTCTTCCACATACTCAACGTAAATCGCCGTGAAGTAAACATTGTCACCGCTGGCCACGATGTCCGGCATTATAAAGTCAATCATCTGGGCGTCATCGTGCTGTTTCTTCTGTGTCATTTTTATGCCGTCGGCGCTCCAGACGCTCGTTCCGGTCTGGCTGTAGCGGTAGGCGAAGACATCTGAGCTCTCGGCGACAACGTTCGGGTCGTCGCGAGAGTCGTCGAAAGCCATCAGGATGTCGCCGTTTGACGCGAGCGCCAATCCTGCCGTTGTGAAGTACGACTTCGAGTGGCGGTTGTTCACAGTCAAGCCTTGGTCGGCAAACTTCGCCGTGCCGTCGGCATCAAAAATCTGCAACGACATTGTGGTGACACCCAGGTCAAGATTAACCCACGTAACCACGATTTGGCCGTCAGGCGTACGCACCGAGCGAAGCAGGCCTTGGCTTGAGTTCAAAGCGTCTATCCTTGTGGTCTGGACATTGTCCGGTTGCCACGCCGCCTGTGCTATTGCCGCCACAGACAGCAACATAAGTAGGAGGAACTTTTTCATAGCTTTATCATTTATGGGGTTTATAAATTCGTTTTGAAATGCCGATTGCCCTGACCGGACAGACGAGCCGGCAAAGGTGACAGCCAACGCACTTGGTCTCGACCAAATGCGGACGACGTGCCTCGTCGAAAGCGATGGCTTGGTGCCCGCCGTCGGAACACGACACAAAGCACCGTCCGCAACCGATGCACTTGTTGTGGTCGAACACCGGAAACACCATCGTCTCGCTGTCGAGGTCGAGTGGCGACACGAACTCCGCCACCCTCTCGCCGACAAGCTGCTCGAGGGAATCGACGCCGCGCTGTGCCATGTAGTTCTGCAAGCCGAGCACGAGGTCGTCGATTATGCGGTAGCCGTACTCCATCACCGAAGTGCAGACCTGGACATTGCGACAGCCGAGCTGAATGAACTCCAAGGCGTCACGCCACGTCTCAATGCCGCCTATGCCGCTCAACTGCACGGACTTCAGTTCCGGCGACTGAGCCATCTCGAGGATGAAGCGCTGGGCGATAGGCTTAACCGCCCTGCCCGACAACCCGGAAATGGTATTGCGTGCGGACACTGCGGCACTGTCGTTCACAGTGACCGACTTGATGGTGTTTATGGCGGAGATGGCGTCGGCCCCAGCCTTGGCAGCAGCCGCGGCCGGCTCAACGATATGGGTGATGTTCGGCGTCATCTTCGGGATTACGGGTATCGTCACGGCCTTGCGCACAGCGGCTGTGTAGGCAGCCACGAGCTCCGGGTTTTGTCCCGTGTCGCTGCCGAGGCCCTTGACGTGCATTTGCGGGCACGAGAAGTTGAGCTCCACGGCGTCGGCCCCAGCCTCCTGCACCATTACGGCAAGGTCGCGCCACTCCTCCTCCGTCCGGCCCATGATGGAAGCCACGACGATTTTCGAAGGGTAGTCACGCTTGAGCCTGCGCATGATGTCTAAGTTTACCTCGGCTGGGGTCTCGCAGAGCTGCTCCATGTTGCGGAAGGCGGTGAACGGCAAGTCGATGGCATCGAAGCGTGGCGACACCTCATGAATCTCCTGCAGGCTGATGGTCTTGTAGAACACGCCTGCCCATCCGGCTTCAAAGGCAGAAGCAATCATCTCGTAGTTGATGCACACGGCCGATGACGCAAGGAAAAACGGGCTCTCGCAACGGATGCCGCAAAAGTCTATGGCGAGCGACGGACGCTTTTGCGCAGGAGCGGCTTTCTCCAGCGCCGCAGCAATCTCACGTATGCGGATCGGGCGGTCGTAGTGTATGCAGGCCTGCTCGGCACGAAGGAGCTCGTCATCGGCGGCGTCCGGGAGCCAGCGGCTGGCGATGGACGCGTTGTCGAATCGGATGGCGCGAATAGCACGGGCGGGGTCGGACTTGGTGCAGACGGCAGAGCAAGGCGAGTTGTAGCAAAGCAGGCATCGGCGTGCCTCGTTGTGCAAATCTATGTGGCGTTGAGGGTTAGTCATAAGTCTGTTCTTTTCAGCAAAAACAAGCGGCGTAATCCGCTATTGCGACAAATCACAATGTGTTAATTATACAAATAAACGGATTTTATTTCAAGGAAAAACACAGTTATGTTATAAAACAGATTATTAAACGTTTTTCAAAGGGCTATTTGCGCAAACCTTAGCATCTTAACAACAGAAAATCATTTGCATAATTCGCAGTAAAACGTACATTTGCTAAGCATAAACAATCTGGAAAAAATGAGAAAAGCCATTCTGACCATCGCATCCGCGCTGACATGCCTCGCAAGCCAGGCGCAGAGCGTCGAGACCATCCGCAAAGACTACGCCGACGCCCAGCAACACGTCAGCCTCATGAACGACCCGGAATATCCGCCGACCAACCGATACCAAGTCGTCAGAGAGAAGATGCTCTGCGGCTCAGGCCAGCACAAGGAGACTGTCTCGCTCTATTTCTACGAGGACGAGAATAACGACGGGAACGTATGCGAAAAACGCAGCATACGACTCGCCACATCGACCTACAACTTCGCCGCACGCGAATACTACGAGGAATACCTCTACGACAAGGCCGGCAACATCGAGTTCATCTACGCCAAAGACATAGACAGCGAGGACTGGTCGGAGGTGGAATACAGATTCTATTTCGACAAGAAAGGCGTCATAAAAGC
>JAGCQO010000193.1 GCA_017965125.1 Paludibacteraceae bacterium | reverse complement strand
GGCGAAGAAATCGCCATCGGAGACTATCTTTTCAAGATTATTAAAGCATCAGAAACCAAGCTTGAAGAAGTGGAAATCAAAAGCAATCAATGAGTTAGCATTATTTTAACAAAAATGTTCATTGTATTGACTTTTTTCGTAAATTTGCAGGCTTAAAAAAAAGAAAAATAAAATAAGTAAATAAAATAAAACTATGGCAGCAATTGGAAAAATCAGACAGCACTATGGTATTTTAGTGATTATCATCGGTTTAGCTCTTTTAGCATTTGTTTTAGGCGACTTGATGAAAACACCAAGTAGAAATAGAAACAATGAGGTGGCAGTCGTAAACGGTGAAGACATCACTTACAAGGATTTTGAAAACAGAGCTCAGCAGGTCATCACTTATCAGAAGAACATGCGCGGCGGTCTCACACGTGACGAGGAATTCAGCCTCCGCAAACAGGTTCTTGATGATATGATCAGAAAAATCATCATGGAAGAAGAGTATAACAAACTCGGTCTCACAGTTGCAAAAGACGAGGTGACAGACCTTTTCCTTGGTGAAAATCCTAATCAGTATGTTGTTCAGAACTTCAGCGATGCCAACGGCAACTTCCTGAGAGACGAGGTGGCTAATACAATCGCAAGTTTCAACGAGATGACTCCTGAGGCTCAGGATATGTGGCTCAACTTTGAGAACTTCGTCATCGAAGACAGAATGGCTGAGAAATACAACAGCCTTCTGAAGCACGGCTACTATCTTCCTAAGAAGATGGCTGACCGTTACAACGACAACAAGAATCTCAAGAGATCAGCTGATGTTTACGCAGTGCGTTACACCACTATCCCGGATTCAACAGTGGTTGTTACAGAAAGCGACAAGAAAGAGTTCTACAACACATACTACAAGAAATATCCAACCGATGCAACACGCGGCATTGACTATGTGATTTTCGAGGTGAAGCCATCAGCAGCCGACAAAGAGGCAGCAAAGAAGTTCATCGAGGACCTCACAGCAGAGTTCAAGACAACTGACAACGTTGCAGGTTTCGTCAACTACAACTCTGACACTGACGCTCCATTTGACGACACATGGATGAAAGCTTCAGAGCTTCCTGTCGAACTTGAGGATGCAGTTGCAAAGAATGAAGTCGGTTTCGTTTACGGACCATACGAATATGAAGGCGCATACAACGCTGCAAGAATCCTTGGCAAAGAGAAACGTAACGACACATTGTGGGCACTGGTTGCCGTTGTGAAACGCGATATCACAGCCAGCACCGACACCGACAGAGCAGTCTTCGCAGAGGTGAACAAATTCGTCACAGAGAACAAGACAGAAGAGCAGTTCGACAACGCTATCGAGACATTAGGACTCAACAAACGTACAAACCAGTCAATCAGAAAGACCACAAGCAACATCGCAGGTATTGGCAATGCTCGTGACCTCGTCCGCTGGACATTCAGCGACGACGTGAAGGTTGGCGACCTTTCAAAGGTGTTTGCATACGAAAACATGTACGTGGTGGCAGTGTTGACAAAGATCGTTCCTGAAGGCTATGCTCCATACGAAGAGCTCGTCAGCGGTCATGCAACACAGATCATGAAAGAGAAGAAAGGCAAGATGATTGCTGAGAAGGCTAAAGCTTACGGCACCGACTATCAGAAGATGATTGATGCTCTCGGCGGCGAGTTCCTCACAGTCGACAACATCACTTACGATGGTCGTGGTTTCGGCGGCTTAGGCGTTGAGGAGAAGATCGGCGGCACAGCTCTCGGCATCAAGGAAGGTGTTTATTCAGAACCTATCGAGGGTGGCAATGCATTTGCAATCGTGAAGGCTACCAAGACTACACCAGCCGGCGAGACAGACTATGCCACATTCCAGCGTGACAAGAAGGCACAGTACACCAACCACATCGTCAACGGCGCATACAACGCCTTGTTGGAGAGTGCCAAGGTTGAGAACAACGGAATTTTGTTCTTCTAATTACATAATCAAACAACTAAAAAAGGACACCGTCTGGTGTCCTTTTTCTTTTTATAAACTGTAAACTGTAAACCGTAAACTAATTCTAGCACATCTCCAGCACCGCGTCAGTCACATATTTCAACTGCTCGTCGGTGAACTCGGTGTGGATCGGCAATGCCATCACGTGGTCGCAGAGGTACTCGCAGACTGGGAAGTCGCCTTTCTTGTAGCGCGGGTCGGCATAGGCTTTCTGCATGTGAAGCGCCACAGGATAATACATGGCGCAGGCGATGCC
>JAGCQO010000192.1 GCA_017965125.1 Paludibacteraceae bacterium | reverse complement strand
TGAGACATTTCCCAGGTGGTCAGCGGCGTGAATGCGTTGCGGTAGCGCTCGCGGTTGATTGTGATTTTGGCGATGTGGTTATACTCCTCGAAAAGGATTTCCTTGAAGGAAAAGCCTTCTATCGTTTTCCAGGTTCTTGTCATTATTTATTGTCTTTTTGGTGTTTGTAGTAGTTGTTTACGACTTCCATGTCATTCTTCGAGTCGGTGAAAACCTCCAGCACGACAGGGCGGTCGGACTTCGGCGCAGTCAGTTTCTCGAGCGCATTGAGATATTCCTCCTCGTTTTTTGCCGAGAGGTATGTCACGTTGCACTGCTTGCAGATTCCTTCGGCCGAAGTGTTATGTGTGGCCATCACGCAGGTCTCACGCACCGGACTGCCTTTCAGTCCCTCGAACTTCTCGAATATGCCGCCACCGCCGTTGTTCAGCAGTAGAATGCGCAGGTTGCCCTTCAGGTTCTGGTTCCACAGTGCGTTCTGGTCATAGAAGAAGCTCAGGTCGCCTATCACGCAGTACGTCAGGTCGTTGAGCAAAATCGACGCTCCGGCGGCCGTCGAGAGCGAGCCTTCGATGCCGTTCACGCCGCGGTTGCAGAACACGTGGCGGTTGTATAGCGGCGCATATATGTTGCCTATTCGTATGGCGGAGCTGTTGGCGTAGAACACAGACGTGTCGGGGCGCGTGTTGCCGAGCTTCTCCTCGAATTTGCTCACGGCAAACATTTGCGAGAAGTCGGGGGCGTATTCTATTGTCCTGCGTTTGCATTTCTCCGATGCTTTGTTCCACAGATTGACGAAATTTTTCTCCTTGTTTCCCTTGCTCTCAAACAGCGTGTTCCACAGTTTGGATAAGTATGCCCCTTTGTCTTCATTTTCCAGCAATGCCTCCATGCTGTAAATCATGTTTTCCGGGGTGGTCTGGATTATGTGCCAAAGATGTTCGAATGTGTCTGTCGCTGCGCCTTTTGCGTTTATTACGATGTTGGTGCAGCTGGTCTCGCGCAGAAATTGCTTCAGCCTTTTGCTTACAATCGTGCCGCCTGCGTAAATCACACAGTCTGGGCGCAGAGCCTCAATGTCTTTGCTTGATGCGATTACCTCGTCGGCGTTCGAGATTACTTGCACACCGCTCAGCGCTTCGTTTATTATTACAAAACGCTTGCTTAACTCCGTTAGTTCTCCTGTGCTGAAGTTGTTTTGCCCCAAGACAATCATCGGCTTGTGGTAACGCTCGAAGATGTGTTTTAAGAGCTCTTCGGCGATGTCATAACAGATGTATGGTTTCCATAAACTTATCGCTCTTTCGCGATACAGCTCCTCTATTGTGAACTCGTACAGCGGCTCTGTCAGTGGCACGTTTATGTGTACCGGTCCGTCTTCTGCTATGTATCTTGCGTTTAGCGCTTCGTTTATGAGTCTGTTGTTGTGTAAAAACTGCTCTTGGGTGTATGCCTCGGGTATGTTTATCGACTTTAGCACGTATGGCTCAAGCGCATTTGGCTGGTGGAGCGTCTGTCCGTCCAGCTGGTCTATCTTGTCGGCGGGGCGGTCGGCCGAGATTATTATCAGCGGCACTTGCTGGTAGTACGCCTCTGCCACGGCTGGCATAAGGTTGAGCAGCGCCGTTCCCGAAGTCACGCACACAACCACGGGCTTCAGTCCGATTTTCAGCGACATGCCCAAGGCGTAGAAGCCGGCCGAGCGCTCGTCGGTCACGGGGATGCACTCTATGCCGATTTCGTTCAGGTTGTGGACTATCGGCGCGTTTCGTGAGCCAGGGCATACCACGGCGAATTCCACTTCGTGCTGTGTCAGCAGTGATGTCAGCTGTGTTAAGTTGTTTTTGTTGCTATACATGGAGCAGTTTTTTCATGGTGTTCAACTTGGCTTCGGTTTCATCCCATTCCTTTTTCAGCATGCTTTGCTTCAGCAGTCCGCCGCCTGCGTAGAGGTCGAGGATTCTGTTGTTTATGTGCATGCACCTCAGTGAGACGTAAAGCGATGTCGATGACTTCACGCCCCATGGACCGAGAAATCCGCTGTAGTATTTTCGTGGTGAATGCTCGCTTTCCAGTATGAATTTCTGGGCTGTGTTTTTCGGCAGTCCGCACACGGCTGGTGTCGGGTGCAGCGATGATAACGCATCGACAACTTTGTACTCGCTCTTCATCTTGAACGAGAATTTCGTGCGCAGATGCACAAGGTCGGCGGCCGTCATCGTGTCGGGGCCTTCTTCTTTCACGTCTTCGGCGATTGGTCTGATGACCGAGTTGATGTAAAGAGAGACGAATTTCTGTTCCTGGTATTCTTTGTCGGTCCACTCGGTGCCGTTGTTATGGTCGGAAGCCTTCATCGTGCCGGCCAATGCCATCGTTGTGCATTCTGTCTCGTTGGCCGAAAGCAGCAGCTCTGGCGTTGCGACTATCCATGTGCCGGTCAGTGGTGTTGACACTAACGCGACAAACAGGTGCGGATACATCTTGCAGGCTCTGCAGAAAAGTGTGTACGGCGAGAGCTTTGCCGACGTAATCAATGTCGAAACCCTTGCTAACACGACCTTGCTCAGGTATCCGTTCGCAAGCTGATGGTGAAAGCGGTTGAAGTCGGCTGTGTATGCGCTGAACTCGTTTTCCTTGCTCGTCAGCGGAGCGACGGTCACGTACTCTGGCGCAGACGGCTGCTCGTTTATGGGCACGGACTTGTATGTGTCGGGACGGATAAGCACAATCGGTTGCGACACCGACGGAGCGAATGGAGAAAAGACGAAACCCGTACGTCCGTCAAGCTCGTCTATCGAGCTCAAGGTTACCAAAGGACCGCCATTCTGTGTTATCAGCGTGGCCTTGTCTTGCTCTGGAAGCCGGAAGTAGGCGTAGGTCTCCATTCTCTATAGTTTTTTGTGCACGATTATGTTTGTTACCAGCACGTTGGACACGAGTTCCCCGTTCGAGTTCATCACGCTCACCTGCCACTGGTGGATTGTCGAGCCTTTGTGTATGAGCTTGGCCACGGCCTTCACCGACTCGCCTTTGGCAGCCGCCTTCACGTGGTTGCCTGAGATGTTTATGCCCATCGGCAGGCAGTCGGGGCAGAGGGCTAATGAGCCGACCCCGGCAAGCGATTCCGCTATGGACAGTGACGCGCCTCCGCTCAGAAAACCGAACTGCTGGCAGTTGCGCTCATCGAACGGCATGGTGGCGGAGCAGGTGTCGGGCTCGGGCGTCGAAAGATATTCTATGCCTAAGCTTTTTGACAATCCGTCTTTGCCGAGAAACTCTGTTTTTAAGTGCTCTATGTCCATTTTGCTTTTATTTCTTTACAAATATAAGCATAACGATGTGAAAATGCTATTAGTTTAAGCACGAGTGACGCCCTTTGTCGCTTTGTCTGTTGCGGCTATTCGAAAACGGAAGTGAAAAATGCCTATATTAGCACGTTGAAAAAGAAAATGAAGTTACTCATTGACATAGGGAATACAAGTGCGAAGCTCGTGGTCAGCGATGGCGGCGAGTTTGTTCATTTTGAGCATAAGGCTGAGCCGTGGAGCGCTGTCGTGAAAAGGATTGTCGAAGGTTTTGCTATCGACGAGGCTGTGGTCTCGACCGTCGTTGGCGAGGACAAAGAACTTGCCGAGGCGTTGCGCGAGTTTTCACTGCCGTGCCGCTATATCACTCCGAAAACCCCTTGCCGACACAAGGCTTTGCGTGGCGTCCCGGACACTTACGGCGCCGACAGAATCGCGGCAGACTACGGGGCGATGGCACAGGATTTGAATCGCACCATCCTGGTGGTTGACGCAGGCACGTGCATTACCTACGACCTGATTTCGTCAGACGGAAGTTTCCTTGGCGGGGTTATCTCGCCGGGCGTTCAGCTCAGACTCAACGCAATGCACGATTACACAGCGAAACTGCCGTTGGTGAAGGCCGAGAAATGCGCTCCGCTTGTGAGCGACAACACCGAAGGCAACCTCATGTCAGGCGCTGTCAACGGAGCGCGGATGGAGATTGTCGGCTTCGTGAAGAAGATTCATGAGCAATATCCCGACCTGCACGTTTTCATAACAGGCGGAGACGCATTGGACGTCTCGGGCGAGACCGAGTGCGAAACGACATACGACCCGTTCCTCGTTTTCAAAGGTTTGGACTCTATATGACCTTCGCCTGCAATGAAATGCAAGAGTTTGGTACATAGTATGTTTTTTTGAGTATCTTTGTATATTTATAACTTTAACATCCGTCTTTGCGGAGGATTAGAAAACAAACATCATAAAATAAAAATCAAATGAAAAAGACTTTGATCATTGCATCTTCGCTTGCAGCGATGCTTTTATCTTCATGTGTTAAGGACTCTCAGGAGTACAAGGACTTGCAGGCTATCAACGACTCTTTGGAGGCGGTTAATGCCAGCAAAGACCAGGAAATGGCTAATTACCTTCAGGCTTTGAACGAGATTTCCGACAACTTCCAGGCTATTGCAGCCTCTGAATCGCTCATCAACGCAGATGCTTCCGACGAGAACATCAAATATGATGCTGCTCAGAGAATCAACAAGAACTTGAAACTCATGGCTGAGGCTTTGCAGAAGAACAGACAGAAAATCGCTCAGCTGCAGCAGATGGCCAAGAAGAGCGGCAACCAGAACAAGGAACTGCAGGAGACAATCACAAGACTTCAGCAGCAGCTTGAGGCAAGAGCGTTCTCCATGGACTCGTTGGCTGACGTTCTGCGCCAGAAGGACGAGAGAATCTTCCAACTTGACTCTGCTGTGACAAAGCTCACTGAGGAGAACATCCAGAAGACTGCCCTCATCGCTCAGCAGGAGGACGAGATGTCGTCTGCTTACTACGTGTTCGGCTCTAACAAGGAACTGAAGGCTCAGCGCATCATCACTAAGGAAGGCGTGTTCAAGCGTTCTCAGATCCTTCAAAAGGACTTCAACAAGGATTACTTCGTGAAGGTTGACATCAGAACAACAACTAAGATACCTCTCTACAGCAAGAAGGCAAGAATCCTGACTTCTCACCCAGACAAGTCTTACGAGTTGAAGGACGAGAACGGCAACAAGACACTTTACATCAAGGACTACAAGCAGTTCTGGAGCATTTCTAAGTATCTCGTGGTTCGTACTGACTAATGTGTGAGCCGCTTGAATTAACCTAAAAACTACGACTATGAAGAATTTAATGATTTCATTGTTGGCGTTGGTCGCTTTGCCTATGTCGGTGGCAGCGCAGGATGTTTATCCAGACAGCCTTGCGCCTAAGCCTTCGGACGAGGTCGATTACGCAAACGAGGTGACTCAGAATCTGTGCGCCTTTTCTATGAATGGCCGTGGCTATGGCAGAGGAGGAAATAAGGCGGCGGCAGACTATATCGTAAACCAGTTCAAGGAAATCGGCGTTGGTGCCGTGGGCGGACAGTATATGCAGCCTTTCTATGTGTCTGCGAATACTTTCCCTAACAGAATGACTCTTCAGTTGAACAGCAACTACCTCGTTGCCGGAACTGATTTCATGATTGACCCTTCGAGCCCATCTATCAGCGGAAACTACGACGCTGTTGTCATAACTCGTGCGGAACTCAACGACGCAATGACGAGAATGAACAAGATTCGTGACGCGAGAGGCAACTTCATCATCGTGGACAACACAAACCACGACGGCGAGACGCGCAACGTGGCTATGAAGATTGACCAGCTCGTGGAGCAGTTCAAGACCGACGGCCAGATTCAAGTGAAGGGCGTGATCGTTTATGACACAGCGCGCTATTCTAAGATGATTTGGTCAACCTCGGAGCGTCAGGATGTTCGTCCTGTGTTCTATGTCGGAACACCTCAGGACATCGAGTCGATAAGAAAGGTCAAGGTTCAGGCCGACGCGGCTTTCGTTCCGCAAGCCACCACATATAACGTTGTGGCTGTTGAGCCTGGCACCGTTTACAAGGACTCTTCGATTATCATCTCATGCCACTATGACCACCTCGGAACAATGGGCGAGGCTGTTTATCCTGGAGCTAACTGCAGTGCCAGCGGTGTGGCTATGATGCTTCAGCTTGCTAAGCATTTCCATACCATAAAGCCGAAATATACCATCGTTTACATTGCCTTCTCGGGCCACGAGCTCGACTTGGCTGGAGGAAAGACCTTGATTAAGTATCCGCCAGTGAAGCTGAAGAACGTTCAGCTTGTTCTGGACTTCGACTTGATGGGCAACGGAAGCGGTGGCATAAAGATCGCCAACGGCAAGAACCACCAAGACCTGATGCAGAGAATGGTGAAGATTGCTCGTGACTATAAGCTGGTTCCTGATGTTGAACTCAAGCTTAGTTCAAAGATTAGCGAGTCTTACCTGTTCAAGGAACTTGAGATACCAAGTTTCTTCATTTACTCTGTCGGCGGCAGTCTTGATTACAAGAACATGAACGACACGCCTCAGATGTTGCCTTACACAAGGTTCGCTGAGATGCAGAGCTTGGTAACGCGTTTCATCGAGACCATTAAATAACAAAGAATATTTCATTAGGGAGCGCAAGTCGGAAAAGGGCTTGCGTTCTTTGTTTGCATAAAAGTCAGATTCACATGTTTATAACTTATCCGCAGTTCGAGGAGTTCAGGGAGATAGTCGGATTCACGACGACGAGGCAGGGTGGTGTGAGCCGTGACGAGAGGTTCTCGTCATTTAATGTCGGCGTTTACACAAACGACGATGTTGAAAACATAAACGCCAACAGAGCCATGCTTTGCCGTGACCTTGGTGTCGAGGCCTCACGTTTGTTCAATGCCCATCAGACCCATGGCGACAGGATTGTCTGTGTGGATGAGGCTGTGACGAAGATGTCGGCGGCTGAGGTGAAAGACCTTTTGGAAGGCTGCGACGGCTTGATTACGGCGGAGAGGGGCGTCTGTGTGGCTGTGACGACGGCCGACTGTGTGCCTGTCCTTTTGTACGACAGGAAAAGGGGCGTCGCGGCGGCTGTTCATTCGGGATGGCGCGGCACGCTGCTTAATATCTCAGCCAAGGCCGTGGCGATTATGAAGGAAAGGTACGGCAGCGAGGCGTGTGACGTCGTTTCGGTCGTCGGTCCGTGCATCAGCCAGCCCAACTATCAGGTCGGCAAGGACATGAAAGACCGTTTTGTGGAAAAGGATTCGTCGTTTGCTCATTTCTTCGCCGATGATGCGTCGGACAGCGAGAAGTGTTTCATGGACATTCGCGGCATTGTCAAGAAAGAGCTGGAGGATGCCGGCCTGCGTGATGTGTGCGTTTCGGGTCATTGCACCTTCCGCGATGCTGATTTGTTCTTCTCGGCAAGGCGTCAGGGCATCGACTCTGGGCGTATGCTCAGCGGACTTGTGATAAAATAAGAAACGGCTCCGTTTGGAGCCGTTCCTTTTATGTGAGTTTCAAGTTTTTTACTTCTTGAAATATCTGTTGAAGAGGCCTTCGAAGCCCTTGCCGTGGCGAGCCTCGTCCTTAGCCATCTCGTGGACAGTGTCGTGGATAGCGTCAAGGTTCTGTGCCTTTGCGTTCTTTGCTATGCGCATCTTGTCCTCGCATGCGCCAGACTCAGCCATCATTCTCTTCTCGAGGTTAGTCTTTGTGTCCCAAACGATGTCGCCAAGCAGTTCGGCGAACTTCGCAGCGTGCTCAGCCTCCTCCCAAGCGTAACGCTTGAAAGCCTCTGCGATTTCAGGATAGCCCTCTCTGTCGGCCTGTCGGCTCATGGCTAAATACATGCCGACCTCAGAACATTCGCCGTTGAAATGCGCGTTCAGGTCCTTGATCATTTCCTCGCTGCATCCCTTTGCTACTCCGAGCTCGTGCTCAGTCACGAAGTTCAGGCCGCCGTTTTCCTCCACTTCCTTGAACTTAGATGCAGGCACGCCGCACTGTGGACATTTCTCTGGTGCGCTATCTCCCTCGTGGACATAACCACAAACTGTACAGATGAATTTCTTTTTCATAGTTGATTGGTTTTAGTTGATAAATATTGGTTTCTATTTTTTGTTGCATTTCGGGCAAAGCCCCTTCAAATACAATTCTTCTTCTGTTATTTTGAAGCCCTCGCCGTTCTCAAATCCGATTTTGTCCCAGTCGTGGTTGCTCGGCGTCATGTCGTAGATGTCTCCGCAGCACACGCATCTGAAGTGGGCGTGGTGGCTTGTGTCGCCGTCGTATCTTGTCGTGTTCTCGTCTATGTTCAGCGCGAGTATCGCTCCGGCTTCGGCAAATAGCTTCAGTGTGTTGTAAACCGTTGTCTTAGAGAGCGTCGCCATATCTTCGGAAAGGTCCTGGTGTATCATCTCGACCGTCGGGTGTGTCTTGTGGTTGAGTAGATAATCCATTATCGCCACTCTTTGCACAGATGGCTTTATTCCATATTCCTTCAATCTTTCTGCCGACTTGCTCATTCTCTTCCTTTGTTTAAAATTCTAATTCTCTTGTCACAAATATAGAGCAATTTCTTGTCTATAAAAATAAAACGAGTGCAAATTTGTAATTATTACAGATTTTTCAGAAATACAAAAAATAAGCAGAACCATCGTTGATTCTGCTTACTATTAATAATGTGATGTATTTTTATCTTACGGCGTTGATAGCCACCTCGATAGCTTTGTCGATGCCCTCGACCTTGCTACCGCCGGCAGTTGCGAGGAATGGCTGACCGCCTCCGTTTCCGCCTATTTCCTTAGCGGCTTCCTTGACGATGTTTGTCGCGTTCAGACCTGCGTCAACGAGCGGCTTGCTTATCATGATGAGGAGCATTGGCTTGTTGTTGTTTATCAGGCCGGCTACGAACATGAACTTCTCGTCGGCGAACTTGGCTCTCAGGATTGATGAAATTCCTCTTGCCATTTCGACGCTGACGTCGGCGATGCGTGAGATGGTCACGACTTTCGTTCCGTTTATGTCCTTCGCGCTGTTGGCGATTTTGTCTGCCATTGTGGCGATTTTCTCCTGTGTGAACGCCTCGACCTTCTTCTTCAGCTCTGCGTTTTCAGAAACTTCCTTTGTGATTGTAGCGACGAGGTTAGGAGCGTTGTTGAACAGGCTTCTGATGCCGTTGAGCATATCCTGCTGCATGTCGATGAACTCCTCTGCCTTCTCGCCTGTCACAGCCTCGATTCTTCTGACACCGGCTGCAACAGAAGCCTCTGCTGTTATCTTGATGAGGCCGATAGAACCGGTTCTCTTTGTGTGTGTTCCGCCGCAAAGCTCGATGCTTGGACCGAACTTGACGACACGCACTTTCTCGCCGTACTTCTCGCCGAACAGAGCCATGGCTCCGAGCTTTCTCGCTTCCTCGATTGGCATCTCGCGCTCCTCTTCGAGCACGATGTTCTGGCGTACGAGCTTGTTGGCAAGCTGCTCTGCTTTTCTCAGCTCCTCGTCGGTCACCTTCTGGAAGTGCGAGAAGTCGAAACGCAGGTAGTCCGGTGTGACGAGCGAACCCTTCTGCTCGACGTGTGTGCCGAGCACTTCGCGCAACGCGTAGTCGATGATGTGTGTCGCTGTGTGGTTGTTCTCGATGTTCTGGCGTCTTGCTGGGTCAACCTTCGCTTTGAATGCTGCGGTCACGTCCTTTGGCAAGTTCTTGCAGATGTGTATGCTGAGTCCGTTCTCTTTCTTTGTGTCGATTATCTTTATTACTTCGCCGTCACACTCGATTACGCCGCTGTCGCCGCACTGTCCACCCATTTCTCCGTAGAATGGAGTTGGGTTGAGCACGAGCTGATACAGCTCCTCGTTCTTCTGCTTCACCTTGCGGTATCTCAGTATCTCGGTGTCGGCCTCCAGTGTGTCGTAGCCTACGAACTGGCTTTCTCCTGGCTTGATTGAAACCCAGTCTCCAGTCTCGATTGCGGCTGCGTTGCGCGCTCTTTCCTTTTGCTTTGTCATCTAGGCGTTGAACTCCTCTTCGTTGGTTGTGATTCCGTTCTCCTTGAGGATGAGCTCAGTGAGGTCGAGTGGGAATCCGTATGTGTCATACAGCGTGAACGAATCCTTTCCGCTGATTTCCTTCTTGCCGTTCTTCTTTGCTTCTGCCATTACGCCGTCGAGCAGTCTGATGCCGGTCTCGAGTGTGCGCAAGAATGACTCTTCCTCTTCCTTTATCACCTTCTCCACGAGTTCCTTCTGTGCTATGAGCTCAGGGTAAGCCTCGCCCATCGACTCGATGAGTGTAGGCAGGAGCTTGCAGAGGAATGGCTCTTTCTGTCCCAGGAATGTGTAGGCGTATCTCACGGCTCTACGAAGGATTCTTCTTATCACGTATCCTGCCTTGGCGTTGCTTGGCAACTGTCCGTCGGTGATTGAGAAAGCGATTGTTCTTATGTGGTCAGCCACGACTCTCATGGCTATGTCCTTCTTCTCGTCGTCCTTGTATGTGCATTTAGACAGCTCGCCGATTTTGTTGATGAGCGGCTGGAACACGTCGGTGTCGTAGTTCGACTTCTTGCCTTGTATCGCCATTCACAGACGCTCGAATCCCATACCGGTATCGCCGCATTTCGCTGGCAGTGGCTCGAGTTTGCCGTCGGCCTTGCGGTTGAACTGCATGAACACGAGGTTCCATATTTCCACTACGAGCGGATTGTCCTTGTTGAC
>JAGCQO010000191.1 GCA_017965125.1 Paludibacteraceae bacterium | reverse complement strand
GAATTCGTTTCCAATCCAGCTCTCAGACGCGCGAACATAAGCCTTTTGGTCAAGGATGTCTCAACATCGAGAACGGTGGCTGAGTATCATTCAAAGACATGCGCCATACCAGCCAGCACAACGAAGATTGTGACTACAGCCACAGCGCTCGAGACATTGACGCCGAACTTCAGATTCGAGACCGTTTTGCAGTACGACGGCAAGATTTCCAACGGCGTGCTCAATGGCAACATCTACATTTACGGCGGACTGGACCCGACTTTGGGCTCAAGATACATGGGTACGCAGAATTTCCTAAGCCAGTGGCTGACGGCAATCAAGGGCATGGGCATCGAGGAGATTAACGGCGACATCATAGCCGACGCGTCGTTCATAAACCAGCAGGGAGTAAGCCCGAAGTGGATTTGGGAAGATCTTGCAAACTACTACGGCGCAGGAACTTACGCTCTGTCTGTCTATGACAACCTTTGTGTGGTGAAGTTCAAGACCGGCGCGGTAGGCTCGACGGCCGAAGTCGTAAGCACCAGCCCGAAACTGCCAGACCTCCATATAAAGTCGTACGCCAAAGCTGGCAAGACGAAGTCGGACGAGTCATATTTCTTCGGCGCGCCGCTGAGCAATGAGCGCACGATCTACGGAACTCTGCCAGCCCACCAGTCGGCGTTCTACGTGAAGTCCGACATATACAACCCGCCGCTCCTGGTCGCTCAGGAACTGGAGAAAAAGCTTGAAAGCAACGGCATACAGGTCAATGGAAAAGCCGACGTGATGTGGAAGAAAGAGAAGGGCGGGCACATGCGTGTGGGAATACACGTCATAGAGTCGCCAGCGCTCTCAGAGATTGTCTCTGACATAAACCACCGAAGCAACAACCATTACGCGGAGCACGTGTACAGATATTTAGGCTCGAGACACAACCTCGGCTCGGACACAGACGCCGGCGCCGATGTCATAAAGTCATACTGGAAATCGCGCGGATTAGACACCGAAGGCCTTCTGCAGTTCGACGGCAGCGGCTTGTCAACCGTGAATGCCATAACTGCCGATTTCTTTGTCTCGCTGCTGGTTTACGAAAAGAACAAGGCTAAATACTCCGACGAGTTTTATGATTCTTTGCCGATAGCCGGCGTGAACGGAACGGTGAAGAAACTGCTGAAAGGCACGAAGCTCGAGGGCAAGGTTCGCGCCAAGAGCGGAAGCATCTCGCGCACTCAGTGCTATGCCGGATATATTGAATGGGAGGGTGAAACATACGCTTTCGCCGTGATGGTGAACAACTTCAGCGGCGTCAGAGCGAACGTGCAGAAAGCCATAGAGAACCTCCTTCTTAGTGTCGTTGAATAACAAAAACAAATGGACTCAATTATACATCTTAAATCTGTCGAATCAACAAACGATTATCTCACAAGACTGATAGCCACAGAGGAAGTGGCGGAAGGCACTGTCGTCATGGCTGACTTCCAGACTGCCGGACGCGGACAGACGGGCAACACGTGGGAGTCGGCAAAAGGCGAGAACCTTTTGTTCAGTATGGCTCTGTTCCCTGACATCCCGGCGTCATCGTCGTTCCTTTTGTCGCAAGTCGTTTCGTTGGCGCTTATCGACACTCTCGACAGCTTCTCGATTCCTGATTCACACATAAAATGGCCGAACGACATCTACGTCGGCGACAACAAAATGGCTGGCTTCATAATCGACCAGACCGTCCTTGGCGACAAGGTCAGTTCTGCGGTTGCCGGCATCGGACTGAATGTGAACCAGAAGGATTTCCCAAGCGAGCTGCCTAACGCCACATCGATGGCGCTCATCTCCGGCGAGACGTTCCGTCTGAAGGATGTGCTGAAGGTCTTCCGCACGAAGTTCGTGGTGCGCTACAATCAGTTGCTGAGCGGCGAGGACGACAAGATTCGTGAGGACTACATGGCGCGACTTTTCCGCTACGGCTCGATGTATCCGTACATGGCAGTAACCGACGGCGCCATCTTCAACGCCATAATCACCGGAGTCACTCCGAAAGGATGTCTGCAACTCCGATTGACCGACGGCACAGAGCGCACGTTCGCGTTCAAGGAGCTGCGTTTCGTTTATTATTCTACGGGATTGTCTCTCGAGTAGGGCGGCCTATTCCTTCCAGTCGCCGTTGCTCTTTATCAGAGCGATGAGCTTATCGACAGCCTGTTCTGCCGGGATGTTCTTCTCGACACACTCCTTGCGTTTGTAGAGCGACACTTTGCCCACGCCTGCGCCCACGTAGCCGTAGTCGGCGTCTGCCATTTCGCCCGGGCCGTTGACGATGCAGCCCATGATGCCGATTTTCAGACCCTTCAGGTGCTTGGTTCGGTCCTTTATCTGCGCGATTGTGTTCTCCAAGTCGTACAGCGTTCTGCCGCATCCCGGACACGAGATGTATTCTGTCTTTGTGATTCTCGCTCTTGTGGCTTGCAGTATGCCGAACGAAAGGTTCTTGATGTCTTCCTGCGAGATTTTGTCGTTGTCGTTCTCAATCATGATTCCGTCGGCCATTCCGTCGATGAACATGACGCCCATGTCGGCAGCGGCTTTTATCTGCAGGCCCTCCAAGTCGTCCTCGTCGTAGGTCTTTCTCAGTATCACCGGAGTGGCGATGCCTTCGTTCTCCAGCTTGTGGATTACGGCTCTGTATTCTCCTGTGCTGTTTTTGCCGATGGAGTTTATTATTATGACGGTGTTGTCTTTTTTAGCCTCGGCAGAGAATGTCGCCCAGTCGGCAAAAGCCGTTTTCTGGTCGGTCTCTATGACGTTGACCGTCTGCTTCAGCTGGTCTATGCTTGTGTAGTCGGGGCGTGGGTCGTTGAAGGCCTCGCCGTTGCTTGTTATGACCACAGGCACGTTGTCGCCGCCGATGTTGTTTGCGGCCTTGGTCTTTCTTTTGTTGAACGAGAATGGAGTGAATTTCTCGCAAACCTCCGCGCTTATTGGTTCAGCCGTTTCTCTTTCCTTGAAATAGTCCGCAAGTTTCTTTGCTACCGGGATTTCCTTTTCTGGCGCCTCGCTCAGCGACACTCTTATCGTGTCGCCGATGCCGTCGGCAAGCAGTGCGCCGATTCCAGCCGCCGACTTTATTCTGCCGTCCTCGCCGTTGCCAGCCTCGGTTACGCCGAGGTGCAGAGGGTAGTCCATGCCTTCGTCCTTCATCATGGCGCAAAGGATTCGCACGCTCTCCACCATCACCATCGTGTTCGATGCCTTCATGGAAACAACGACGTTGTCAAATCCGAGTTTGCGGCACAGTCTCAGGTATTCCATTGCCGACTCAGCCATTCCTTGCGGTGTGTCGCCGAATCGGTCCATTATGTTTTGCGCCAAGGAGCCGTGGTTCACACCGATTCTCAGCGCGGTCTTGTGTTCATTGCAGATGTCGAGCAGGTTCTTCAGCTTCTCCTCGGTCTCGTCTGTGTTCTTCGAGAAGTTTCCGGGGTTTATTCGGACTTTCTCGACGTGCTTTGCCGCTTCCTCAGCCGCCTTCGGGTTGAAGTGTATGTCGGCCACAAGCGGAGTGTCATATTCCTCAGACCTTAATTTCTCATGGATATTCTCCAGGTTTTCTGCCTCCTTCACGCCTTGTGCTGTGAGCCTCACCAAGTCGCCGCCAGCATCGGCGATGCGCTTTATCTGAGCCACACTGCTGTCGGTGTCAAGAGTGTTAGTGTTGGTCATTGATTGCAGCCTGATCTCGTTCTTTCCGCCGAGCGTCACGCCTCCTATGCTGACTTCTCTTGTTGTTCTTCTTTTGTAGTTGAACAAGTCTGTGCAGTAATTTTTGTTCATATCAGGTCTGAGTGGAATGTTGCTTTGTTATGAGTGGCATGCGGAGATAGACGAGCAGCCTTTGCATGTGCTTTCTACCTCGCCCTTGAATTTCTTCTCAACCATCATTCTGACGGCGTCCTTCAGTTCTGGGATGAGGATTTTCTCCTCGACGTCGCTGACGAATGCGAACATCAGCAGCATCTTAGCCACCGACTCCGGTATTCCTCTCGACCTCAGGTAGAAGACTTCGTCGTTGTTCAGCTGGCCGACTGTCGCGCCGTGGTTGCATATCACGTCGTCGGCGTAAATCTCAAGGTGCGGTCTTGTGTACATTCTCGCGTCCTTGCTCAGGCAGATGCTCTTGTTTGTCTGTATGCCCTTGGTCTTCTGTGCGTCCTGCGCCACCATTATGGTTCCGCTGAAGCATCCAGTTGACTTGTCGTTCATCACGTACTTGTAAAGCTCATTGGTTGTGCATCCGCCCACCCAGTGGTTTACGATAGTGTTTGTGTCCAAATGCTGCTCGCCGTCGCAGAGCGCCATTCCGCACAGATCGAGGTTGGCATCCTTGCCTCTGAAGTTCACTTCCACGTTGTTGCGTGTCAGTCCGTTCAGCAGCGTCAGCTCATTCACCAGCACGTTGCATCCTTCCTCGAGCTCTATGAAGACATGGTTCAGGTTTGTCATGTCCCTCTTGGTGTTCTCCACCTTGTAATGCTCGTACTTGGCGCGTTTGCCGACGAATATCTCGGTCACTCTGTTCGCCAGGAACTTCAGCTCCTTCTGCGCGAATATGCTATCGACGAGCTTCGCTTCTGCGTCGTCCTCGATTATTATGAGGCTTCGGCCTGTAGCGAGCTGGTCGGCGCCGCTTGTCATGAGGCATGTCAGCTGTATAGGGTAGGGCATTCTCACACCCTTAGGCACATACATGAAGAATCCGTCTTCGGAGAAGGCTGTGTTGAAGTCCACAGAGCCGTCCTTGCTGTCTTTCGACGCCTTGCCGTAATACTTGTCCACAATATCCTTGTGCTCAACGGCGGCTTTCTTCAGGCTGCAGATGATTACGCCTTCTGGCAGTTCTGCCGCCTTGGGTTGCTCCTCCTTGTCATAAAACTGGTCGTTTATGATGAAGTAGATTCTGTTGTTTATTCCCGGCACTCCGTATCTGTGCGCGTTCTCGTATGGATTGACGTTGAAGTCCACTGCGTTGATGTTCATTCCGAAGTCTGGAGCGAACGATTCAGCCAGGTTCGTGTAGAGGTATTCCTCGTCCTTTTTCGTCGGGAAGCCTCTTTTCGAGAACCTTTCGAACGCAGCATCACGCACGTCGTTGAGCGCACCGGCAGAGTTCTTCTTTATCGCGCCGGAGTATTGCTTGTATATATCGATATATTGTCCTTCTATGCTCATCTTAATCGGTTTTATTCTCCGTCCACTTCTTTCTTAATCCAGTCGTAGCCCTTCTCCTCGAGTTCAAGAGCCAGCTCCTTGCCTGCGGTCTTCACTATCTTGCCTTTGTACAGCACATGCACGATGTCCGGCACGATGTAGTCCAAAAGTCTCTGGTAGTGTGTTATCATGATTGTTGAGTTATCCTTGCTTTTCAGTTTGTTCACGCCGTTGGCCACGATTCTCAGCGCGTCGATGTCCAGGCCGGAGTCGGTCTCGTCGAGAATCGACAGTTTTGGCTCGAGCATAGCCATCTGGAAAATCTCGTTTCTTTTCTTCTCGCCGCCGGAGAATCCTTCGTTCACCGATCTGTTGGCGAGTTTGTTGTCCAGCTCGACGTACTCCTTCTTCTCTCTCATCAGTTTGAGGAATTCAGAGGCAGGTAGTGGGTCGAGTCCTTTGTACTTTCTGTGCTCGTTTATGGCTGTTCTCATGAAGTTCACCATGCTCACTCCCGGTATCTCCACTGGGTACTGGAAGCTGAGGAACACGCCTTCTCTCGAGATGTCCTCTGGGCTCATGCCTACGATGTTCTTGCCGTTGAAGATTATCTCGCCTTCGGTTATTTCGTAAGCCGGGTTGCCGGTGATGACAGAAGACAGCGTGCTCTTTCCCGAACCGTTAGGTCCCATGATGGCATGCACTTCGCCGTCCTTGACGGTCAGGTTTATTCCTTTCAGTATCTCTTTGCCGTTGATGTTGGCGTGTAGGTTTTTTATTTCAAGCATATTTCGTTGTTTTATTTTTCTTCGTTTTTTTATCCCACTGATGATGTGTTCTCAAGGCTTATCTCAAGCAGTCTTTGCGCCTCTACGGCGAACTCCATAGGCAGTTTGTTGAGCACTTCCTTGGCGTATCCGTTCACAATCAGCGACACGGCGTTGTTGTTTGATATTCCTCTCTGGTTGCAGTAGAACATCTGCTCGTCGCTGATTTTCGACGTTGTGGCTTCGTGCTCCACTACGGCCGTGTCGTTGTGTATGTCCATGTATGGGAATGTGTGCGCGCCGCACTTGTCGCCCAGCAGCAGCGAGTCGCACTGCGAGAAGTTTCGTGCGTTGTCGGCGTTTGGCGACACTCTCACAAGGCCTCGGTAGCTGTTCTGGCTTCTTCCGGCCGAGATGCCCTTCGAGCAGATGTGCGAGCGTGTGTTCTTGCCGAGGTGTCTCATCTTCGTTCCGGTGTCGGCCTGCTGGAAGTTGTTGGTCACGGCCACAGAGTAGAATTCACCGACCGAGTTGTCGCCTTGCAGCACGCAGCTCGGATATTTCCAAGTTATCGCCGAACCCGTCTCGACCTGTGTCCATGAGAGTTTCGCGTCGTCCTTGCAAAGTCCTCTTTTGGTCACGAAGTTATAGACTCCGCCCTTGCCTTGCTTGTCGCCCGGATACCAGTTCTGCACAGTCGAGTATTTCACCTCGGCTCTGTCGTTGACGATTATTTCCACGATTGCCGCATGCAGCTGGTACTCGTCTCTTGCCGGTGCTGTGCAGCCTTCGAGGTAGCTCACGTACGACTCGTCGTCGGCGACAATCAGCGTTCTCTCGAATTGTCCGGTGTTTATGGCGTTTATTCTGAAGTACGACGACAGCTCCATCGGGCATCTCACGCCCTTCGGGATATAGACGAACGAGCCGTCGGAGAACACTGCCGAGTTCAGTGCCGCGAAGAAGTTGTCGCTGTAAGGCACGACTGTACCGAGATATTTCTTCACCAAGTCGGGGTAGTTCTTCACAGCCTCCGAGATGGAGCAGAAGATAATGCCCTCTGCCGCAAGTTTCTCTTTGTTGGTTGTCTTCACCGACACACTGTCCATGATGGCGTCAACAGCCATTTCCACGTGCATTTTCTGCTCCTCGATTGGGATGCCGAGCTTGTCGAATGTCTTCAGAAGTTCAGGGTCAACCTCGTCGAGGCTCTCCGGACTTTTCTTCTGCTTTGGCGCAGCGTAGTATTTTATCGCTTGGTAGTCGATCTCCGGCAGGTCCAGATGAGGCCAGTGTGGCATCTCCATCTTCTTCCACTGGTTGTAGGCCTTGAGCCTGAACTCCAGCAGCCAGTCTGGTTCGCCCTTCTTTGCGGAGATGAGTCTTATGGTGTCTTCGTTGAGTCCGGCTGGGATATAGTCGGTGTCTATGTCCGTCGTGAAGCCGTATTTATATTCCTCGTTTGCGAGTTCTTCTATTATCTTATCGTCATTATTTTCTGCCATATTCTTTACTTCTCGTACGTTTCACTAATAAAACCAACAAATTTAGTCACAATGCACAAATTAACTGCTTGCGAAATGAAAAATATTCTAAAACGCGCGTCGTTACGACGAAAAAAGACATCTGACGTGTTCGTGGTCAAATGTCTTTTGTGTCTTGTGTTTATGTCATCGGCTTTTTTACCATGCCTTGCCGAGGTTGTCGAAGTCGTGCTCCTGGATGAAAGGCATGAGCGCCGGCATGATTTTCTTCACGGGCGTGTATAAAAGCGACTCTTGCTCATACTGCTCGCCGAAGAAGTGCGTCTTGGCGTTTATGGCGTGCACGAGGTTTATCAGCAGCGATGCGATGATCAGGTATTTCACCAATGACACCACGCCGCCGAGAGCCTTGTTCGTGCCGCTGAGTATCGTCTTGTCCACGGTTTTGCCTATCAGCCTGCCAGCCAGCAGACACACCATCACGCTCACGATGAAGATTGTGAGGTAGGCGAGTATCATGGCCACATAGTCGGCGCAACTGAACCAGACCACGAATTTCGGTGCCACCTCTGGAGCGAGCAGCCTCGCCGCCAGCACGCCCAGTATCACGCTGATGATCGAGGTGATTTCCTCGACAAGGCCGTGCATCAGTCCTTTGATGACCGCGAAAACGCAAAGTCCGATGATAATGAAATCAAATATATTCATAAAAAAACAAGACAACGCCGCTCAGAAAACAGCGTTGTCTCTGCTATTTAAAATTGTCTGTTACTCAAGTTTTCTCTTTATCTCCTTAACCTCGTAAGCCTCGATTATATCGCCCTCTGCGATGTCGTCGTACTTGTCAACGTTAAGACCGCACTCCTGGCCCTTCGAGATGTCCTTGACGTCGTCCTTATACTGCTTGAGCGAACCAAGCTCGCCAGCGAACACCACGATGCCGTCTCTGATGATTCTGACCTTCGATGTTCTGTAGATTTTTCCGTCTGTCACGAAACATCCGGCGATAGAACCAACCTTGCTTATCTTGAACACCTGTCTTACCTCTGCAGTACCAGTGACCTCCTCGCGCAAGTCTGGAGAAAGCATACCCTCCATTGCGTCCTTCACATCCTCGATCGCGTCGTAGATGATTGAGTAAGTCTTTATCTGCACGCCTTCCTTGTCGGCGATTCTGCGTGCGCCCTGTGCAGGACGAACCTGGAAACCGATGATGATGGCGTTCGATGCAGCGGCGAGCATAACGTCCGACTCGGAGATTGCTCCGACTGCCTTTTGTATCACGTTCACCTGAATCTCCTCGGTAGAAAGCTTTATCAATGAGTCTGACAATGCCTCTACAGAACCGTCCACGTCTCCCTTGACGATCACCTTCAGTTCCTTGAAGTTGCCCATTGCGATTCTTCGTCCGATTTCCTCCAGAGTGATGACCTTTGTTGTTCTCAGGCCCTGCTCTCTCTGCAGCTGCTGACGCTTGTTGGTGATTTCTCTTGCTTCGCGCTCGCTGTCCATGACGTTGATGTTGTCACCAGCCTGAGGCGCGCCGTTGAGTCCGAGCACCAATGCTGGCTCCGATGGTCCTGCCTGGTCGATTCTCTGGTTTCGCTCGTTGAACATGGCTTTCACCTTGCCGAAGTATTGTCCGGCGATCATGATGTCGCCCACCTTCAGTGTTCCGTTGCTGATGAGCACTGTGGAAACGTATCCACGACCCTTGTCGAGCGACGACTCGATGATTGTACCAGTCGCTTTTCTCTTAGGGTTCGCCTTCAGCTCAAGCATGTCTGTCTCCAGCAATACCTTCTCGAGCAGCTCCTTGACGTTAGTACCCTTCTTCGCCGAGATGTCCTCAGACTGGTACTTTCCGCCCCATTCCTCAACGAGGAAGTCCATCGCTGCGAGTTCCTCTTTTATCTTGTCCGGATTTGCTCCGTCTTTATCTACCTTGTTTATAGCGAATACGATAGGCACGTTCGCTGCAACGGCGTGGCTTATCGCCTCCTTTGTCTGAGGCATCACGCTGTCGTCGGCTGCCACGATGATGATGGCCACGTCGGTCGCCTTGGCACCACGGGCACGCATCGCTGTGAAGGCCTCGTGACCTGGAGTATCGAGGAATGTGATGTGTCTGCCTGAAGGCAAAGTCACGTTGTATGCACCGATGTGCTGTGTGATTCCTCCTGCCTCGCCGGCTATCACGTGCGACTTTCTGATGTAGTCGAGCAGCGAAGTCTTACCGTGGTCAACGTGTCCCATGACAGTGACGATAGGTGGTCTTGGCACGAGGTCTTCTGGCTTGTCCTCTTCCTCGTGGATGGCTTCAACCACCTCGGCCGAAGCGAACTCAGTCTTGTATCCGAACTCCTCTGCCACGATGTTGATGGTCTCGGCGTCGAGTCTCTGGTTTATAGACACCATTATGCCGAGCTTCATACATGTGCTTATGACTTCGTTCACGCCTACGCCCATCATGACAGCCAGCTCGTTAGCTGTAACGAACTCTGTCAGTTTCAGAGTCTTTTCCTCGAGCATTGCCTTTTCTTCGAGCTCAGCCTGCTGCTGCGCGTTCTGCTCTCTCTTCTCTCTTCTGTATTTTGCGCCGCCCTTGATTTTCTTCTCGGTGAGTCTTGCCAACGTCTCCTTCACCTGTCTCTGAACGTCTTCCTCGTTTATCTCAGTCTTGGTGTTGTTGGCTGGCTTTCCGTGCTTAGGGTTGTTGCCGCGGCGGTTGCCGTTGCCGGCGTTAGGGTTGTTTATGTCGATTCTCTCCTGACCGATTCTCGCTCTGTGCTTCTTCGCGCCGTTGGCGTTCTGTCTTGCCTCGCGCTCTTTCTTTCTCTCTTCCTTGCTCTTCTTGTCAGGTCTGGTCTTTCCGTTTATCGAAGTCAGGTCTAATGTTCCGATGACTTTCGGACCATTTTTTAAGATTGGCTTTGGAGTGGTGAAAATCTCTTCTTTGCCGTCATTGTTAGATGGAGATGCTTGAGCGCTTGCTGTCTCAGGCTCTGTTGCGAGAGTCTCGGCCTTTTGCTCAGTCTTCTGCTCAGCGACTTCTTTTTTCTTCTTGTTGCCGTCAAGATCTATTTTGCCAACCGCTTTGAACTTAGGCAATTGGCTTTCGTCTATTTTTGTCGGAATTTCTTCTGGGGCTTCCTGGGCCTTTCTTGCCGCTTCGGCTGCTTTCTCGGCTGCCTCTTTTTCTTTCTTGGCAAGTCTTTCCTGACTCTGAAGTTCTGCTTCCTTCTTCAGTTTCTTGTCAGTGTCAAATTCCTCCACGAGCAAATCATATTGTTCGTCGGTTATTTTGGCATTTGGGTTCTGCTCCACTTTCTCGCCTTTGGAGCTGAGGAACTCGACGATAGTGTCCAGTCCTACATTCAGATCTTTTATTACTTTGCTTATTCTTATCGGCATATATTTTTCTCCAATCTAAATTTTCTATTTTGTTTTTACCACCGGCGTTTCACCTTGCGTCCGGCGACGGTTTGTTATCTTGTGTGAATTACTGTTCCTTGTGTCTTTCGGATTACTCCTCGAACTCGGACTTGAGTATTTCAATAACGTTGTCTATAGTCTCTTCCTCAAGGTCGGTACGGTTGATGAGGTCCTCTCTTGGGATAGCAAGCACCTGCTTTGCTGTAGCGCATCCTGCCTCCTTGAGCGTGTCGATAACCCACTCGTCGATTTCGTCCTTGAACTCGTCGAGGTAGATGTCGTCTGAGTTCTCCTCGCCGAGCTCTCTGAACACTTCGAGGTCATAGCCAGTCAGCTGGCTTGCCAAACGGATGTTCGAGCCGTTCTTACCGATTGCCAATGAAACCTCCTCTGGCTGCAAGAAGATGTCGGCTCTCTTTTCTTCTTCCTCAAGTCTTATAGAAGAAATCTTCGCTGGAGACAATGCTCTCGAGATGAAGAGTGTGAGGTTAGAAGTGTAGTTTATCACGTCGATGTTCTCGTTGCCGAGCTCGCGTACGATGCCGTGGATTCTTGCGCCCTTCATGCCGACACATGCGCCGACTGGGTCGATGTGGTCGTCGTATGACTCAACTGCCACCTTGGCTCTCTCGCCTGGGATTCTCGCGATGGCCTTGATTGTTATCAGACCGTCGTTGATTTCAGGAACCTCTATCTCAAACAGTCTTTGCAAGAACAAGTTAGAAGTTCTCGAAAGTATAATCTTAGGGTTGTTGTTCAAGTTATCGACTCTCAACACAACGGCTCTTACCATTTCGCCCTTGCGGTAGAAGTCCGAAGGTATCTGCTCCTGCTTTGGGAGAAGCATTTCGTTGCCCTCGTCGTCGAGCAGCAGAACCTCTTTCTTCCAAGTCTGGTAAACCTCGCCAGTGATTATCTGGCCTACCTTCTCGGAATACTTCGCATAGAGAGCGTCCTTCTGCAACTCCAATATCTTCGAAGCCAGTATCTGACGGAGGTTCAAGATAGCTCTTCTTCCGAACTTCAGGAAGTCAACCTTGTCAGAATACTCCTCGCCGAGCTCGAAATCCTCGCCGAGAGCCTTCACCTCGCTAAGAGTGATCTCTGCGTTCTCGTCCTCGAGGTCCTCGTCTTTAACCACTGTACGTGTTCTCCAGATTTCGAAGTCGCCCTTGTCTGGGTTGATGATGACGTTGTAGTTCTCGTCGCTTCCGAACATCTTGATGATGACATTGCGGATTGACTCCTCCAACACGCTCACCAAAGTAGAACGATCTATATTTTTCTGTTCTTTGAACTCTGCGAAAGAGTCCATCAAGTTCAATGTTTCTTCTGACTTAGCCATTTTTATTTGTCTTATATCTTGTTATTATTTTTATATTTTGATTATGCTTTTTGTGTATTTCACGTCGGTGTAATTAAGCTCGATGTCTTTCTCCACCACGATTTTCTTCTTTGCGCCTTCCGGCTTTTCCTTTGTCTCTATCGTTATGACGAATGAGCTCTCGTCGGCCGATTTCAGCGTGCCTTTCAGCTTCTCGCCGGCCTTAGTGAGAGTCTCCACCTCAGTGCCGATGTTCTTCACGTACTGCATCGCCACTTTGAAAGGCGACGACAGTCCTGCCGAACCCACTTCCAACGAATAATCCTCCTTCTCTCTGTCGAACTCGCTCTCGATGGCTCTTGTCATGGTGGCGCAGAAGTCCAGATCGACGCCGTCCATGTTGTCAATCTCCACAACGATGTCGTTGTCCTTGCTCACAGTCAAGTCCGTGAGGAAGTATCCGCGGTCTTTAATGTACGCCTCGCAAAAAGCCTTAAGTTTCTCTATGTCAATCATATCGTATAAAA
Organism: Paludibacteraceae bacterium; assembly: GCA_017965125.1. Classification (GTDB taxonomy): domain Bacteria; phylum Bacteroidota; class Bacteroidia; order Bacteroidales; family Paludibacteraceae; genus UBA4363. The sequence goes on along the minus strand of JAGCQO010000191.1, from coordinate 2,084 downwards.
TAAATAGGTGGACGATTGCCCACCTATTCAACTATTCCGCTGCAAAGATATGTCATTTTTCGCAGTGTGCCAACACATTAAGCGTTTTTTAATATATAGGCACTTTCACTTTGTCTTTCACCACGTAAATTTCGCCAGCGTATTCTGGCAAAGCGTGTTTCAGATTGTCTTTCAGCTCCTGTGCCTCGGCGCTTGTCTCGAAGTCGCCGACTCTCACCTTCCAGAACGGCGTTTTGTACGATGCGTACACGCCTATCTCAGGGAATGCCGCCTTGGCGCTTTGTGCTGCCTTGTAGGCTTCTGCCTTTGCGGTTTTCTGGTTGCTTGAGAATATCTGCACTCTGTATCCCTCGACGGTTTTCTTAGGCAGGTTCTCTCTGTTTATTATTGTGCCGTTGCTCTGCGAGCTGTCTGTGTCGTAGCCGTTTTCGCTGTCGTAGCTTGGGTTGCTGTTGGCGTTGCTGTGCCAGTAGCTGAGGTCGGCGTTCTGTCCGTTGGAAGGGCTCTCTCTTCTTAAGCTGCCTTCGACGTAGCCGTCGTCACACACCAGACGCACTGAGTAAAACTGCTGCAGGTACATGTAGCGGTCCAGGTAGGTCGAGCCGGCGTTGAACGTCAGTCCGCTCACATATCCGCCGTTCGCCTCGCTTCCCTCGCTGCTTATGTAGTGTCCGCCGGTCTTCACGGAGTATGAACTGTTGTTTATCATAAAACCGGCTGCGGGAAAGAAGATTTCGTTGTGGTTTAACTTGCTGCGCACCCTCATACCCCTTTTCTCGTTGGACCATGTCCATTCGCAGTTGTTTATGAGTTCCTTGATTTCGTCTGGGGTAGGGAGTCGCCATTTGCCGCCCCACAAATGGCCAAGGTTGGTGCCGTTCCATGTGTAGTAGTCGCCGAGGTCGTTAGGGCTGTCGGCGCCGATGTTGCATGTCGCCCATTTTGTTCCGCTTGGCAGCCCCATGTCCACCCACTGGTGTCCGTTCTCGTTTCCAGCCGAAACGCTGAGCGATACGCATGCCATCACTGTGGCAAGTAATGTTTTAAAAAGAGAGTTCATGTCTTATTTTGTTTTGTCGGCTGCGAAATTACAATGTTTTCTGCGCTCCGTTGTGCATTGTGTTCACATTTAACTTTTTCTACTCTTCGAGTTTCAGTTGTTTTTTGGGCGTTACGCCAAGCTCTTTCAACGTTTCCGTCTGCCTCAAAATGTTGGCGTTGCCTTCATATAGCCTCTTCTTCGCTTCCTCGAAGCTCTTGGTCAGTTTGCCTATATAGTCGCCTATGTTGTCGAAGCTGTCTTGGAATCCGACCACCTTGTCGTATAGCGCGCCGGCTTTCTTCACTATCTCCTCGACGTTTTTGCTCTGCCTGTCCGCCTGCCAGAGGTTGAATGCTAATTGCAGAGCCATCATCAGGTTGCTTGGCGAGATTATTATGATGCGTTTCTTATATGCCATGGCGCTGAGCGACGGCGCTTGCTTCATGGCGGCGATGTAGCTGCTTTCGTTCGGCACGAACATCAGCACATATCCTATGGCGCCGTCCACGAGGTTTCTGTAGTCCTTGTTGGCGAGCTCCTCCACGTGTTTTTCTATGCTTTCCACATGCTTTTTCATGTAGAGCGCTTTCGTAGCCTCGTCCTCTGCGGCCACCGCGTCGGCGTATGCTGTGAGCGACACCTTTGAGTCGATGACTATGGACCTTCCTTCCGGGAATCTCACCACAACGTCGGGACGGAAGTTCTTGCCTTCCTCGTCCTTCACGTTCTCTTGTATGAAGTATTCCTCGTCCTTTCTCAGTCCGCTGTTTTCCAGCATCGTCTCCAGTATCATCTCGCCCCAGTCGCCTTGCGTTTTGCTTTCGCCCTTCAGCGCTTTTGTCAGGTTGGTGGCGTCGTTGCCTATCTTTTCGGTCTGCTCGCTCAGGTGCTTCACGGTCATGTCCTGGTGTTCCTGAAACGACTTCAGCGTGTTCTCGAACGATGTGGTTATCTCCTTTTTGTTCACCTCGTTCTTGTTCTTCGCTTCCTCTATCGACTTCTGGAACGCCTCGAACTGCTCCTTGATGGGCTTCATCAGTTC